>JAIOAV010000095.1 GCA_019873665.1 Chloroflexota bacterium | reverse complement strand
GACGATCGCTACCGCCAGCACGATGCGCAGGATCGCATCTAACTGCGGAGGTAGTTCTCGTACCACATGCTCGATCTCCTCAAGCTCTTCCTCCGGCTGGGGAGTCACGACCGGCTCTGGCTCTTGCTCTTGGCCGAGACCCTCAAACAAGCGCAGAAGCGGCCCTAGGAGCCAGAAGAGGATGTAGATGAAGGGCAGCAAGATATAGTACAGTATCTGCCCCAGCACGTTCCACACCGGTCGCACAAGCGCGATCAGCTGGCGCAACGCATCTGGCGCGATGAGGGCGCTGATGAGCCAGGCTCCGACCAGGATGGCGGCGATAACGATCACTACGGCAATCAGCCAGTAGCGGCTTACCGGCAATGATGCGCCAGCTTCCACGCCACCCTGCTGAATGGCATCCGATGCACCGACCAGCGCCAGCGTCAGCAGCGCGGAAACGATGAAAGCCAGAAGAGAGATGACGAGCTCACGCGCGGGCAGTAGATCCCCGATAAGCTGGTTGAGCAGCAACAGCAGCACGATGACGGCAGTTCCTGTGAGAAACGCGCGCACGAGTGCATCATGTCCCATGCTGGGCGTCGCCATGCCACGCCACCAGAGCAACACCCCGGCTATCAGCAGGACCAACGGGCCGGGCAAGGCGTCTCCCCAGTAGACCATCTGTCGGAAGAGGCCAAATAGCCAGGAGAAAAGGCCGACGTTCTGTGGCGGAAAGACGACATAGAGCCCGATCAGCAGCAACGCCAATCCGACACCTAACACGATCTGACGTCCGGCGCGGCTCGTGACATCTAGATATGAAGCCAACGCGCCGGCGAACGCAAAGGACACCAGCAGCCAGAAGGGGATCTCTACGCGCGCTTCGCCCATTAGAGGGCTGCTGAACAAGATGAGCAGCAGCGGACGTACCCAAGAGACGCGCATCAAAGACGCGAAGAAGGGCACGACGAACAGATTAACCAAGTTCCAGCGCTTGAAGATCGCGCCAAGCATCCTTGCCTCCCAAATGGTAAACCTGCAGCCCGGATGGCATCTGCGTCGGGCGCTCCCCTACCGTCAACACTGTAACTGGGTGCTGCCGATCGCGCAGGATCAACAACGTCTTGATCGTCTCCTCTTCAGGCAATGCAGTGATCACTACGATAGTCGCGCCGTATGGTAGATTGCGCAGGTCGCGCAGCAGAAGATGACTCAGCGAGAGCTGCCGGAAGGGATCGAGGCGCGCCAGCATCTCCAGAATCTGCCCCAATTGTGTTGGGCTCCGACTGGCTGGCACAGAGACGCATTTGTTGGAGCTACCGATGCCGCTGTTGGTATAGAGCGCCACAGCCTGGTGCGAGGCGAGCGCATGTGTGGCCACTGAGGCCGCTGCGCTCACAATCAGTTCCTCATGTTCCGGGACAACGACATACGGATTGGGCGAAGTCTGCACATCTACGATCAGATAGATGACGCGGCTGGCGCCGGGATCAAAGACTTTGGTCTGCAACTGCTGTGTGCGCGCCGTCGCCTTCCAGTGCAGGTAGCGCATGCTGTCGCCAGGCACATATTCGCGCACCGTCGCCATTCGCAGTGGGTCATCCACAAGACGAATGGAGGTCTTTTCCTCTGTCAATGGCCAGGCTGGCGGCAGCCCCAGTGCCGTAACCGGTACTATCTTGGGATAGACGATGAGTTCATCCACCTCTGGCACGGTGGCCGAACGCCAGTGAAAGCCAAAGACGTCGCCTGAAATCAGGTCGGCCGGCCCGAAGCGGAAAGCGCCGCGCTGGTCGCCGCGAATGCGATATGATCGCCGCACTCGTTCATACCAACGCAATGCTAGCAGATTCGTGAGCACGCGGCTGGAGGACGGCTGTCCCGGCTGCTTGGTGAGGAGTGTCATCCCATCGGGGAAAAAGTCCAGCACCATCAACCACGCCAGCGGGAGCGGCTTGGCGTTGGTGATCTCCACCGTCAGATCGGTCTCTTCTCCCCAGTTCAGCCGTGTGGCCGCCAGTTTGCGCCGATACGTTACCTCGTTCAGGCAGTAGCGCATCCAGAGGCGAGAGGCCAGGGAGGCAAGTGCCAAGAGCGCGGTGAAAAAGAAGAGCAGTTCCTGCCGCAGGCCCAAGCTGAGGATGAAGAGCAAGGCCAGCAGTGCATACCAAGCAGGGCTGTTCATCGTTATGCCGCAGCAGCCCAGTTCTCTTCAACCGGCACAGGCACCATCCGGACGATATCCTCCAGCACCTGTGCCATAGACTGCCCGCGCAGTCGGGTCTCGACGCTGGGGATCAGGCGGTGCGTGAGCACGGGCTTGACGAGGTACTGCACATCATCCGGCAGGCAGAAGTCGCGACCACGAATAGCAGCGAGTGCTTGGCTGGTGCGGTAGAGCGCCATCGTGCCGCGCGGGCTGATGCCGAGTGCAAGCGCTTTGCTCTCTCGCGTGGCGCGCACCAACGCCACGATATAGCTCTCCACCGTCTCGTGCACCGCCACCTGGCGGCAACGCGCTCCCATCGCCAGGATCTCATCTGCTGAGATGACGGGCTGCAGCTCTTCCAGCGGGTCCTCAGTGCGAAAGCGCCGCAGGATGATGCGCTCTTCCTCCTCTTCCGGATAGCCGATCGCGATGCGCATCAGAAAGCGGTCAACCTGCGCCTCGGGCAGCGGAAAGGTGCCTTCCAGCTCAATCGGGTTCTGCGTGGCCATTACCATGAAAGGACGCGGCAGCATGCGCGTTACGCCGTCCACAGTAACTTGCCGCTCCTGCATCGCCTCCAATAGCGCGCTTTGCGTGCGGGGGCCGGCGCGGTTGATCTCGTCCGCGAGGACGATCTGCGCCATCAGTGGCCCGGGGCGATACTCGAAATCGCCTGACTTTTGATTGTAGACATTGACTCCCGTGATATCGGTGGGCAACAGGTCGGGAGTGAACTGGATACGGCTGAAGGTGCATCCCAGGCTTTTCGCCAGCGCCTTGGCGAGCGTCGTCTTGCCAATGCCAGGCACGTCCTCCAGCAGGCTATGTCCTTCACAAAGGAGCGCCACCAACATCAGCTCGACCACATTGTCTTTGCCCACAATGACACGGCCGACATTCTCTTTGACCCGGTTGGCAATATCCCGAACTTCAGATATCGTTAGTGACATGGTTCCCTTCTTTCCGACATTTGGCCTATTGTAATACCAACCCCGCCGAGAGTCAATTATCCCGTGCTGCCAAAGATCCACGACAAATCAGTTCTGTGAGATCGAGACCTTTTTGCCGCAAAGGGCGATCTGGCTAGAATCCGCTTGGTATAGCTGGCGTTAGTTGCAGAACATCACTTGTGGAGAGGGAATCTGAACCATGAGCGCCAATTATCGTGTCGTCATTACTGGCTCTGGAGCGGTCACTCCGCTGGGCCTAAGCGTGTCAGAGACCTGGCAGAATCTACTGCGGGGCAAATCAGGGATCACAAAGATCACCGACTTTGATGTCAGCGAATTCCCTTCCCAGATCGCCGGTTTTGTCAAGGACTTTGCGCCCGAGAACTACATGGATCGAAAAGAAGCGCGCCGCATGGCGCGCTTTGCCCAGTTCTCCATGGCTGCCGCGCAGATGGCCATCCATGATTCTGGCCTGGACCTCGCGCGCGAGGATCTAACACGGGTTGGCATCGAGATCGCCAGCGCCATCGGCGCGGTGGACCTGATAGAAGAGCAAAGTCGCGTGCTTCAGACGCAAGGCTCCAGAAAGCTCAACCCCGTGCTGATTCCATCGGTGATCGTCAATGCGGCTTCCTGCCAACCGGCGATCCTGTTGGGGATCAAAGGGCCGACCAATTCGCCCGCAGCCGCCTGCGCCAGCGGGGTCTATGCCATTGGCCAGGCGCTGCGCCACCTGCAGCGGGGGGATGTAGATGTTATGCTGGCGGGGGGAACCGATTCGGCCATGTCACCTCTGGCGATTGCTGCCTTTGGCCGTCTTGGCGCGTTGTCGCGGCGCAATGATGATCCTGAGCGCGCCTGTCGCCCCTTCGACGCGGAGCGCGACGGCACGGTCATCTCGGAGGGCGCTGCCGTTGTCGTTATGGAAACGCTGGAACATGCGCAGCGTCGCGATGCGCATATCCTGGCTGAGATCGTCGGCTTCGCCGCGACCGAAGATGCCTATCATCTGGTTGCCCCGGAGCCTGATGGCGATGGGGCCGCGCGGGCGATCTGCCAGAGCCTGGCTGATGCCACCATGTCGCCCGATATGAGATTGACTATATCGTAACTCATGGCACGGGCACGCCGTTGAACGATGTGTCTGAGACGCGCGCCATCAAGCGCGCTTTCGGTGACCATGCCTATCGTCTGCTGGCCAGTTCGAACAAGTCCATGCTGGGACATATGCTGGGTGCTGCTGGCGCCATCTCTACAGTTGTCGCCGTGAGGGCCATACAAGAAGGCATCATCCCCCCCACGGTCAACCTGGAGAAAGCCGATCCGGAGTGCGATCTTGACTATGTGCCGCTGCAGCCGCGAGCAGCGACGATCAACGCGGCGATGGTCAACGCGTTTGGCTTCGGCGGGCAGAACGCGGCCTTGATTGTGCGTCGTTATGCGTGATCTCAAAGGGCTGGCCGCGGAGAAGGCCGGCCCTTTTGCATTCTTACACGGAACTGCCATGTCCTTTGACAATTCGCGCGCGCCAATATAGAATCAAATAGACTGACTGGGAGGAAAACGTATGAATCGTCAGGTGATCGTCGCGCCAAAGGCTCCGCCGGCTCTCGGGCCGTATTCGCACGCCATTGTCACAGGGGAACTGGTATTCACCGCTGGGCAGGTCGGACTGGATCCGGAGACGCGCAAACTGGTCGAGGGCGGAATCCAGGCCCAGACCAAGCAGGCGCTGAAGAATGTCGCAGCTATCCTGGAAGCCGCCGGCAGCTCCTTGGAGCTCGTGGTGAAAACCACTGTCTTTCTCCAAGATATGGGCGATTTCGCGGCGATGAATGCTGTCTATGCCGAGTTCTTCTCTCAGAACGCGCCGGCGCGCTCAGCGGTGCAGGTTGCAGCTCTGCCGCTTGGCGCTCTTGTGGAGATCGAAACGGTCGCGCTGAAGAAGTAATCTTTGCCTTTTACCATGAATTGGCTATAATAAAAGCTGCTAAATCCACGAGCGAGGGGAAGGTGCATGGAAGATCGCCAGGCGGTTCCTTTGGACAAGAGAGGAGGAGAAGCGGAAAGCGCGGATTCGCCCCCTTTTGCCGGTCTTCTCGAAGAGTCCTTTGCCTCCAAGTCCTTCAAGCGGGGCGATATCATAGAAGGCGTGATCGTCAGCAAGAGGGCGGATGAGATTCTCGTTGATGTCGGTGGTAAGGCGGAGGCAGTCGTGTCGGCACGCGAGTTGGAGCGCATGAGCGAGCGCGAGATCGCCGATTTGCGCGTGGGCGAGCCAGTGCTCGGCTACATCGTCCGGCCAGAAGACGAGAATGGGCACATCGTGCTTTCGTTGCAGCGCGCCGAGATGGAGAAGGACTGGCAAGATGCCGAGGCGCTTCAGGCGTCTGGCGAGATCATCAAGCGTCCGGTGATCGGCCATAACAAAGGGGGCCTGATTGTCCGTGTGGGCCGCATACGTGGCTTTGTTCCCGCCTCGCAGTTGAGCAGCGCGTCCGCTGCGAGCGCCGGCGGAGCAGAAGATTCGCCCCTCGCCTCTCTCGTGGGGACTACTCTATCCCTGAAAGTCGTCGAGGTTGATCGGAAGCGGAACCGTCTGATCCTTTCTGAGCGCGAGGCTGTCAAAGAGGAGCGCAAGGCGCGCAAGGAAAGGTTGCTGGAAGAACTCCGGGAAGGCGACGAAGTGCATGGCGTGATCAGCAGCCTGTGCAGCTTTGGGGCCTTTGTGGACCTGGGCGGTGCGGATGGCCTGATCCATCTGTCAGAGCTTTCCTGGAGCCGAGTGAACGATCCTGCCGAAGTGGTCAAGGTGGGCGATGAGGTGAAGGTGCGCGTGCTCAAGGTGGACCGCGAGCGCAACCGCATCGCTCTGAGTCTTAAAAGGTTGCAGCCCGAGCCCTGGAGTGCAGTGGACAAAACCTACTATGTGGGCCAACTGGTGAAGGGAACGATCACCAAGCTGACAGACTTTGGGGCCTTTGCTCGCCTAGATGACAATATCGAGGGGCTGATCCACATCTCGGAATTGTCCGATGAGCGCATCAATCACCCGCGCGATGTCGTCAAAGAGGGTGATGAGATTACGCTGCGGGTCATCCGCATAGACAGCGCTCGTCGCCGTGTGAGGCTAAGTCTACGTCGTGCGCAAGAGGGATATGACGACATTGACTGGCAGTGCGGGTATAAGGACGAGTCTCTGACCTAGCGGTTCCCGATAATGCCAGAAGGCAGTCTGTCTCTGCGGCCTGACGGTCTGTGGAGGGCTTTCCTGGGCGATGGCATGATGACGGCCATTGCCCATCTGCAGGCTAGAGACGGCGAGCGGAAAGACGTCTAAGCGATAGGGCTGGTGGGCTCTTGCGGCGCGCTAGCCCTATCACTTATATAGAGGCGTATGATGGCAAGGAGGGTGGAGTTACCGCCAGGAGAACGTATCACCTGGCGAAGTGCGTGTCATCAACTTTGAAGCATCGCTGAGGGGATGTCAATGGCTTTGAAGGAGTATGGACATGAGCAAGTTTGACCGTCTCACGAGTAGGGCCAAGCAAAGCTTGGCTCTGGCTCAGGAGGAAGCTCATCTCTTGGGCCATAGTTACATAGGCACAGAACATCTGCTGCTCGGCCTTATCCGCGAAGAGACGGGCCTGGCGGCACAGGTTCTGAGCAAGTTGGGCGTGACGGCCGAGGATGTCCGCTCTGCTATCGAGAATACGATCGGTCGTGGTCAATATCGGATTCAGGGCAAGATTGAGCTTTCCCCGCGCACCAAGCGCGTGCTGGAGCTGGCGATTGACGAATCCATGCGGCTTGGCCATTACTACATTGGTACAGAGCATCTCCTCTTGGGCCTCGTGCGGGAGGGCGGCGGTATCGCTGCTGGCATTCTCGAGGGTCTGGGCGTGGGGATGGAGCAGATCCAGCGCGAGATGGTAAACCTGCTCAATGCCAGCGCGCCGCAACAGTCTGCGGAACAGGGCAAGGCAAACCGGCCACAATCTCTTGTGGAGCAGCTTGGCGTGGATCTCACCGAGCTGGCGCGGCGCGGGGAACTGGACCCGGTGATCGGCCGCAAAACAGAGATCGAGCGCGTGATCCAGATTCTGGCACGCCGCACCAAGAACAACCCGGCACTGATCGGGGAGCCCGGCGTCGGCAAGACGGCGATCGTCGAGGGACTCGCACAGCGCATTGTGGCCTGCGAGACACCCCCCAACCTGCGCGGCAAGCGGGTGATCATGTTAGATGTGGGCTCGCTGGTGGCAGGCACCATGTATCGCGGCCAGTTTGAGGAGCGCCTGAAAAAGGTCATAGACGAGATCAAGACCACCCGCAGCATCCTCTTCATTGATGAGTTGCACATGCTAGTTGGGGCTGGCGCCGCCGGCAGTTCGGTTGATGCCGCCAACATCCTCAAGCCGGCGCTGGGGCGCGGCGAGCTGCAATGCATCGGCGCTACGACGCTTGAGGAGTATCGCAAGCATATCGAGAGCGATGCCGCGCTGGAGCGGCGCTTCCAGCCGGTGATGGTGGATGAACCTACACCTGACGAGACGATCCAGATCCTGAAAGGCATCCGCAGCCGGTACGAGGCGCATCACGGCCTGCAAATCTCCGATGAGGCGCTGGTGGCAGCGGTGCAACTGGCAACCCGTTACGTGTCGGACCGTTTCCTGCCGGACAAGGCGATTGACCTCATAGACGAGGCCGCCTCGCGAGTGCGTATCTACAAGGGCGCCAAGCCTGGCAGCCTCAAGAAGGCGTTCACCGATCTACAGGAGTTTCAGCGCAAGCGCCGTGAGGCGTTCGAGGCGCACCGCTTTGCCGAAGCGGAGGTCTTGCAAGCGCAGGAGAACGAGTTGCGGCAGCAGATCGAGCAATTGCGTCTCACCTGGCAAACGGTCGAGCCAGATGATCTGCTGGTGACTGAGGAGGACGTGGCGGAGATCGTCGCCATGTGGACAGGCATCCCGGTGTCTCGCCTCGCCATGACCGAGAGTCAGCGCTTGCTGCACATGGAGGAGGGATTGCACAAGCGCATCGTGGGCCAGGATGAGGCCATCATCGCCATCTCGAAGGCAGTGCGTCGGGCGCGCGCCGGCCTCAAGGATCCGCGCCGTCCGATCGGCTCCTTTATCTTCATGGGGCCTACGGGAGTGGGCAAGACCGAGCTGGCCAAGACGCTGGCCGAGTTCATGTTCGGCAACGAGGATGCGCTCCTGCAATTCGACATGTCCGAGTTCATGGAACGGCATTCAGTGGCCCGTCTGGTGGGCGCGCCTCCCGGCTACATCGGTTACGAGGATGCCGGCCAGCTCACCGAAGCGGTGCGCCGCCGGCCCTATCGGGTGATCTGCTTTGACGAGGTGGAAAAAGCGCACCCGGAAGCGATCAACATGCTGCTGCAGATCATGGAAGAGGGCCATCTCAGCGATGCCAAGGGGCACAAGGTGGATTTCCGACACACCATCATCATTTTGACCACGAACCTGGGTGTCGAGCACCTGCGGCGCGGTGGGCAGATCGGATTCTCGAGCGGTCGCGATGACGCGGTCGGCCAGAAAGAGGCGTACAGCGCGATGAAAAGCAAGCTGATGGACGAGCTCAAGCGCCACTTCCGCCCCGAGTTCTTGAACCGCCTGGACGAGATCATCGTCTTCCACTCATTGACGCCGCAGCAGATCGAAGAGATCGTTGATCTCAACCTGAAATATGTGCAGCAGCGCCTTGACGAGCACAGCATCCGATTGGTCGCCACCAAAGAGGCCAAGGAACTGCTGGCGCAACGCGGTTACGATCCGCAGTTCGGCGCCCGGCCACTGCGCCGCACGATCCAGCATCTGATCGAGGATCCGCTGTCAGAGAGATTGCTATCTGGTCAGATCAAGGCCGGTGATACGGTGCAGGCGACACGCGAGGGCGACGAGATCGTGCTGCGGGTGTTGGAACCCCAGTGCGAGACGGAAGCATTGCGGCCCTTGCTCCCCTAAGCGAGAAAAGTGAATGGCCAAAGCGCGCACGAGAACCGTTTTCGTTTGCCAGCAATGCGGATATAGCGCCCCACGGTGGGAGGGACGCTGTCCGCAGTGCGGCGAGTGGAACAGCATGGTGGAAACGGTGCAGGCTGCGGCTGCCAGAGAGCAACGCGCATCGCTTTTCCAGCCTGGCGTGCTCGTGAGCGAGCCACAGGCGATCACACAGATTCCGGCAGATGGCTTTGCGCGCATCCCCGTGCCCATGCAAGAGTTCAGTCGCACGTTGGGCGGTGGGATTGTTCCCGGATCAGTGGTGTTGATCGGCGGCGACCCGGGCATTGGCAAGTCCACGCTGCTTCTCCAGATTTCGCTTCTCCTGGCGCAACAGCAGGGGCCGGTGCTATACGTCTCAGGCGAGGAATCGGTTCAACAGATCAAGATGCGCGCCGATCGGCTGGGCTCCCTCTCCGACCAGCTATACCTGTTGGCCGAGACGGAGTTGAACCGCATCTTGGCGCACATTGACCGCATGCACCCGCGTGTCGTGATCGTGGACTCGATCCAGTCGGTTTATCTGGAAGAGCTCGAATCCTCAGCGGGCAGCATCAGCCAGGTGCGCGAGTGTGCCGGCGCGCTGCTGCGCATGGGCAAGGCGCAGCACATCCCGGTCTTTATCGTGGGGCATGTGACCAAGGCCGGCAACATTGCTGGCCCGCGTGTCCTGGAACATATGGTGGACACAGTGCTCTATCTGGAAGGAGAGCGCTTTCACACCTACCGACTGCTGCGCAGCGTCAAGAACCGCTTCGGCTCGACGAACGAGGTGGGCGTTTTCGAGATGCGCGATGAAGGGCTGATCGAGATCACCAACCCGTCCCAAGCCTTTCTGGCGGAACGGCTGGTTGATGCGGCAGGCTCGGTGATTGCCGTAACCATGGAGGGAACCCGACCGCTGCTGGTGGAGGTGCAGGCGCTGACCAGCACGACTAGTTTTGGCCTGCCGCGCCGCACGACAAACGGCGTGGACCTGAATCGCCTGCTGCTCATGATCGCCGTCTTGACCAAGCGCGTGGGGCTGGACCTGGGAAATCAGGATGTCTTTGTCAACGTCATTGGCGGACTGAAGATCAGTGAGCCGGCGGTGGACTTGAGCGTGGCAGTGGCCATCGCCTCAAGTTTCCGCGGCATCCCGGTTGCCTCGGATCTGGCGGTGGTGGGAGAGGTGGGGCTATCGGGAGAGCTGCGCTCAGTGGCGCACTTGGAGCGACGGCTGAATGAAGCAGCCAAGCTCGGTTTTCATCGTTGCTTGCTGCCGCGCGCCACGCTGCGCAGGAAGGATGTGCCTGCCGGCGTCGAGACCATCGGGGTGCGCTCGGTGGCCGAGGCTCTCGACGTGGCACTATATAGCAGGTGAGGCTATCTTGTCTCTACCTTGAGGGAGGATAGGAGGTGTCCATCACATAGATTTGGTCAAAAGCGAAAAACGAATACTCACATCTAGCCCCTAATGTGGGAGGCAATAGGAAATGTCGAGGAGGCAGTTCTGAATGAGCGGAGAATTCATTCTACGTCTCATCGGCATGTTCGTCGGCGGCCTGATCGGCTGGGAGGTGGGCAACTATCTCGCCGTGGCGGCCGCAGCGGAACCTCCTTATCTCCGTTACGTCCTGGCGATCTCTCTGGCGGGCGCAGGGTTAGGGCTTGTTCTCACTCCTTATTTCACGACGCGGCCGTTTTCCTGGCTGCGGGCGAAAATACGCCAAGTCCCAGCGCATCATCTGGTGGCGGGCATTATCGGCCTTATTGTTGGCCTTATCATTGCTGCTCTATTGGCTCTGCCCCTTTCCCTCCTGCCCGGCAAGTTCGGCGAGGTCTTGCCCTTTGTGGCTGCGGTGATCTCCTCCCTGCTCTGCATGAGCATCATGATCCTGCGGGAGAAGGACATCTTTGGCGCAATTGGCATGCGCCTCTCGCGCGAGAGCGTAACGGTGAAGGATAACAAGGTTCTGGTTGATACGAGCGTGATCATCGACGGACGCATCGCCGATCTCGTGCAAACAGGCTTTATTTGCGGCACATTGATCGTGCCTCGTTTCGTGTTGGGCGAACTGCAGCGGATTGCAGACTCGCCGGATGTCCTGCGGCGAAACCGCGGACGGCGCGGCCTGGATGTCCTGAATACCCTGCAAAAGGAGTCACGCGTACCTGTTGATATCTCTGACATGGATGTAGAAGAGGTGCATGAGGTGGACAGCAAGCTGATCAAGCTGGCGCGTCTCCTCAAATGCCCGATCATGACCAACGACTATAATCTGAATCGTGTCGCCGAACTGCAAGGCGTGCAGGTGCTGAATATCAACGAACTGGCGAACGCCGTCAAGGCGATTGTGCTGCCAGGCGAGACGATCACGGTGCAGATCATTCAGGAAGGCAAGGATGCCGGCCAGGGGGTCGGCTACCTGGAAGATGGCACGATGGTCGTTGTGGAGGATGGGCGGCGGCACATGGACAGCAAGCTGCCCGTCGTCGTCACACGTGTCCTGCAGACAGTGGCCGGCCGGATGATTTTCGCTCAGCCTGAAGGGCACAATGTCCGCTGATCGCATCTCACAGAAAGGCACAGCAGCGAGGGGGTTCTATGGTCCTTAGGGTCTACAATAGCTTGACACGTGACAAAGAGGAATTCGTTCCCGTCCATCCCGGACGAGTTGGCATGTATGTCTGCGGGCCAACTGTGTATGCGGACGCGCACGTGGGACATGGCAAGACATACGTCAACTTTGATATAGTGGTGCGCTATCTCCGCTACAAGGGCTACAAAGTCCGGTATGTCCAGAACATCACCGACGTTGGCCATCTTCTGGCCAGCGGCGAGGATCGCATTTTGAAAGGGGCGGAGCGCGAGCAGGTGCAGCCAATGGAGCTGGTAGAGCGCTTCACGCGGCGCTATTTTGAGGATATGGACAGGCTGAACGTTACTCGGCCGGATATCTCGCCGCGCGCCAGTGGGCATATCCCGGAGCAGATCGAGCTGGTAAAGAAGCTCATCGCCAAGGGCTATGCCTATGAAGTGGATGGCAATGTCTATTTCGACGTGCACAAGTATCCGGAATATGGCAAGCTCTCCGGTCGGCGGCTCGAAGAGGCCGAAGCTGGCACGCGCGTTGACGTCCAGGAGGACAAGCGCAACCCTGAGGACTTTGCGCTCTGGAAGAAGGCGGGGCCGGAGCATATCATGCGCTGGAACAGCCCATGGGGATGGGGTTATCCGGGGTGGCATCTGGAGTGCTCGGCCATGTCCACCAAGTATTTGGGGCAACCCTTCGATATTCATGCCGGCGGTGTGGAGAACAAGTTCCCACACCACGAAGATGAGATCGCGCAAAGCGAAGCTGCCGAAGGCGTTCCTTTCTGCAAGTATTGGCTGCACAACGGCATGTTGATGATTCGCGGCGAAGAGATGCACAAATCGCTGGGCAACTTTGTGACGCTGCGCGAGGCTTTCGAGAAAATCCACCCGATGACGATACGGCTCTTTGTGCTGACGGCACACTATCGCAGCCGCCTGGATCTAACAGACGATGGGATCGAGGCGGCGGACAAGGGCCGACAGCGTCTTTGGGGAGCGGTGCGTGCCGTTAGGCAGCAAATGACACAGGCGCCCAGCGGCGAGCCTGATCCTGAGGTTATGGCCATGCTTGAGCAATACCGCGTCCAGTTTGAGGAGGCCATGGACGACGATTTCAACACCCCGGCCGCGCTCAGCACCCTGTACGATCTGACGCGCGATGTCAACACCTTGCTGGGTGCGAACAGGGCGCTGACACGTGAGAGCCTGGCGGCGATTGACACGCTCTATCGCCAACTTGGCGGCGATGTCCTGGGGATCATCCCGGATAATCTGGAGGAGACCGAGCTGGGCGGTCTCTCCGCGCAGTTGATCGAGGTGCTCATCGAGACACGTGCCAAACTGCGTCAGGCCAAGCAATTCGCACTGGCGGACCAGATTCGCGATCGTCTGGGGGCGCTGGGCATCGTGCTGGAGGACACGCCAGGTGGCACCACTTGGCGCTATGCGCAGATAGGCTCCTAATAATGGCCGAGACGCTCTATGGCCACCACGCCGTTCGGGAGGCTCTGCGCGCCGGGCGCCGTCAGGTATATGAGATCCTGGTGGTGCGCGGCATCAAGATGAGCGACGAAGTGGCGGACATCCTGCGGCTGGCACAGGAGAAGCGGATCGGTGTCCGGCAAGTGGAGCGGGATGAGCTGGCTAGGCTGGGCGGTGCAGCCAGGCAGTGGGGTGTTGCCGCGCGGGTCGCGGACTATCCTTATGTGGAATGGGCGCAGATCGTGCAGGCAGCGCAGGCGAGTGGGGAGTTACCGTTGCTCTTGCTTCTGGATCACGTGCAAGACCCGCAGAATCTCGGCACTCTCTTGCGCACGGCGGAGGCCGTCGGCGTGCATGGCGTGGGGATCCCACAACATCGCGCTGCCGGCATCACTCCCGCTGTGAGCAATGCCTCCGCAGGCGCGGTCGAGCATCTGCGGGTTGCCGAGATCGCGAATGTGGCGCAGACAATTGTGGCGCTAAAGCAGCAGGGCATCTGGATCGTGGGGCTAGAGCAAGCCCCGCAGGCCAAGGCGTATCATCAGGTGGATGTGAACATACCACTGGCTTTGGTGGTGGGCAGTGAGGGGAGTGGGCTTTCTCGCCTGGTGCGGCAGCGGTGCGACCTGTTGATCGCATTGCCCATGCGTGGCCGTATTGGATCGCTGAACGCTTCTGTGGCCGGATCTATCGCTCTGTATTGGGTGTGGCAACAGCGCCACGCGAAAGGGGGCGCTCCAATTTGACATTTCCTCCTGATCTGCGTATACTTGGCTTCTGACTTGACCGCAACTCGGAAAGAGATATAATATTTTCTGGTGTTCATGCGCCGACGTAGCTCAACGGCAGAGCAGCGGTTTTGTAAACCGCCGGTTGCGGGTTCAAGTCCCACCGTCGGCTTGATCCGGCGGAGGTTGCGTGCAAGATCAAGGGCAGGTACCCAAGTGGCCAAAGGGGACTGACTGTAAATCAGTTGGCGCTGCCTTCGGAGGTTCGAACCCTCCCCTGCCCATCTCTGTCGCCCTCGTAGCTCAGTCGGTAGAGCACATTCTTGGTAAGAATGGGGTCACCAGTTCAAGTCTGGTCGGGGGCTTGTCCTACTACTAAGGAATCAAGAGGAGGCTTATTTCATGGCCAAAGAGAAATTTGTGCGGGACAAGCCGCATGTGAACGTTGGCACGATTGGGCATGTGGACCATGGGAAGACGACGTTGACGGCGGCGATCACCAAGGTATTGGCG
>JAIOAV010000094.1 GCA_019873665.1 Chloroflexota bacterium | reverse complement strand
GAACTCGCTGTGCCTATCATGCGAGGAGAGCGTGTCCTGGGGGTGCTGGACGCGCAAAGCACTCATTTCGATGCCTACGATGAAGACGATGTCTTTATCCTGCAAACCTTCGCTGGACAGATGGCCGTCGCTTTGGAGAACGCACGCCTCTTTGGCGAGGCGCAGCAACACGCTGCCGAGTTGGGGGCGTTGCGCCAGGTGGGCTTGCGCCTCAGCTCCACAGTCGATCTCAAGGCCGGCCTCGATATCATCGTCGAGAGCGCGTTGCACCTGGTCAATGCCAGCGGCGCGCACATCTATCTCTATGATGAGGAGGCGCAGAAGCTGGCGTTCAGCGCGGCGCTATGGGCTGGTAGCGGACGAACGCTGGCGGGAGCGCAACCGTGTTTCGATGCGCTGGCGGCGCAGGTGGCGCGGGAGCGACGCCCAATCGCCATCAACGATATCGCGCTTCACCCTTTGTATCTGGAGGGCGCCATCCCAGATGGCCTGCCGGCGATCGCCGGCCTGCCGATGTTGCTGGGAGGCCGGCTGCTCGGCGTGCTGGGCGTAGCCTTTCTTCAGCCGCATGTCTTTACCGAAGATGAAGTGCGCACCCTTAGCTTGCTCGCGGATCAGGCAGTGTTGAACATCGAGCGCGCCCAGCTCTTTGACGAGCTGACACACCGCATCAACCAGCTTTCGTCGCTATATCAAATGGCGCAGCAGACCACGAGCACCCTGTCGTTGCAAAGTGTGTTGGAGTTGATCGTCGCCGAGCTGGGGAAGGTGATTTCGTGCCGGGCTATCTGCATCTTTTTGCTGGATGAGCAGACCGAGGAACTGTGGATCGCTGCTGCCAGCGGCCTCAAGCCGGAATTCCGCGATCGGACCCGCATCAAGATCGGCGAGGGGGTCAGCGGCATTGTTTTTCAGAAGCTCTGCCCGATCTACATCCGCAACATTCCGGAAGAAGCTCCCGATCTGCACACGGACCCGTCCATTCGATCGCTGCTGGTCGTACCCCTGATCGCCAAGTCACGCATCATCGGCACGTTGAGCGTGGATAGCACGGCTGTGGATGCGTTCGCGGCCAGCGATGAGCACCTTCTGACGATTGTGGCGGCGCAAGCTGCGTCGGCCATCGAGAACGCGCAGCTCTATGAGGAGGAAAAACGGCGCGCCGAGGAGTTGCGCCGTGCCTATGAGGAGCTCAAGGAGCTAGACCGCCTCAAATCGCAGTTTGTGCAAAATATCTCGCATGAGTTGCGCACGCCGCTCACATTTATCAAAGGGTATGTAGAGCTCTTCTTGGATGAAGCGTTGGGCCCAATCACCGACCGACAGCGGCAGAGCCTGGAAATCGTCGGCCGCAAGACTGAGGCGATTACACGGCTGGTCAACGACATCATTACATTGCAGGAGATTGAAGCGCTGCCCCTGAAAAAAGCGGTTATCTCGCTGCGCGACCTGCTCAAAATGGTTGCAGCCTCGGCAGAGGCCACAGCAATGAACGTCGGCATCGCGCTCCAGGCCAGTATCCCGGATGCCCCGATGTGGGTGCTGGCGGATGACGACCGTTTGATCCAGGTGTTTGACAATCTGATCGGGAATGCCATCAAGTTCAGCCCACACGGTGGCACGATCGCGATCCGCGCTTACTCCCAAGATGATCAATGGGTCGTCGCCGTGCAAGATAATGGCATTGGCATTCCCTCGGACCAACTGGATCGCATTTTCGAGCGATTCTATCAGGTGGATGGCTCCTCGACGCGACGCTTTGGTGGCACGGGCCTAGGGCTGGCGATCGCCAAGGAAATCGTGATAGCACACCAGGGGCGTATCTGGGCGGAAAGCGTGTTGGGAGAAGGCAGCACCTTCTACGTTAGCCTGCCGCAATATGCTGCCGAGGAAGGCAACAAGTCCTCCGAAGACGGAGCTTAGCCTCTAACCGAGTTCGGGATCAGCGGCGTTCGGCCCTGCTTGGTGTGGGTTAGCTGAGCGATGTGGTATCGCCACCGATCTGGAGCGAGTCCACCGTGCCCGATTCGGCATCGAATAGCAACATGCGATTGCGAAGCGTTTCGCCGCGGCCGGTGATGAGCTTGACCACTTCATGGATCTGCCAAGCTGCGACCATCATCGGCGTCGCCGCGGGATTGCCCCACTGGGTCTCGATGCCACGCATCGGCACGTCCCCGCGACCGTACAGCGCGTGTAGCCCTGCGTCCTGTGGGTAGATGGTCATCACCTGGCCGACATATCCGGCGATGGCGCCATGAACGAGCGGGATGCCGAGGCGGGCTGCGGCATCCTGCAACTCGAGGCGTGCCGGAAGCGTATCCAGGGCGTCAACTGCGACCTGGGCGCTGGCCAGCAGATCGGCAAAGTTGCTCGCATCTGCCCAGACGTGGTGCGCCACAACCTCAGTTGCGGCGTTCACTTGCGCCGCGCGTGCTACCGCCAGGTCTGCTTTGGACTGGCCGAGGGTCTCTTCCGTGGCCAACAACTGGCGGTTGAGGTTGTTTTCTTCCACTACATCAACGTCAATTACCACGAGCTTGCCTACTCCCATTCGCGCCAGACCCTCGACGACCCAGCCGCCGAGTCCTCCTGCGCCCACGATTGCCACGGTTGCCCGAAGCAGCTTGCTTTGCCCTTCCCAACCAACTGTGCCCAGGTTGCGCTGGTAGCGCAAGGGCAGGATGCGGTTATCCAGCGCGATAAGCTCCGCCTCGCGGGGTGAGAGGCTATGCGCGCTGGCGATGCGTCGTAGATCGGCGAGAGATAGCAGCAAGATCTCCTGGCCAGTGGGGTTGGCCTCTTTATGTGCCACACGTTGCATTTCCAGGACGATTTCATCAATCATGTGAAGACCCTTACAGTGGTTTTGGCTCTGCTCGTTTGCGCAGCACGCGATCAATGCTTTGCAGGAGCTCCTGTGGACCAAAGGGCTTGGTCACATAGTCATCCACTTTGGCGATATGGAGCCCCAAGACCTTGTCAATACTTTGCGCCTTGGCCGTAACGACGATGACCGGGATATCCCGCAGCTCGTCGTCCGCCTTCATCGCACGGAATACCTCCCAGCCGTCAACCTCTGGCATCATGATGTCGAGCAATACCAGGGCAGGATTCTCGCGGCGAATCGTTTCCAGGCCCTCTTTGCCGCCCAGCGCTCCGATGACCTGCATATCGCGCGTTGCCAGAATCATGCGGATAAGGTCGATCATCTCGGATTCATCTTCGATGCATACTACCTTGAGGGTTTGTATCTTTTCGCTCCCCATCTGTTTCTCTCCTCGCGTTATGCAGGACCAGCGTCGTAGCTGTAGTCGAGATCGAATCGAAACGGAGTGCGAGATGAGTCATCTCGTACTCGCCGATTAGCTCAGCGCTGGCAGCGAGCACAATAGTGTGTGCCGCGTCCCCCCACTACGAGCCGCTCGATAGGCGCGCCACAGCGTGGGCACGCCTTGTCTGTCCTCTGGAACACCGCCAGGCTCCCCTGATTGCTGCCAGGTCGGCCGTGGGCGTCGCTAAACTTATTCAGCGTCGTGCCGTGATTCGCAATACCCTGCTCTAGCACCTCCCGAACGGCTTGGTACAGCCGAGAGATCTCTTCCGGCGTCAGTGTGTGCGCGCGTCGGCAGGGGTGAATCCCCGCCGCAAAGAGCGCCTCGTCCGCGTAGATATTGCCGATACCGGCGATCAGGAACTGGTTCAATAACAATGGCTTGATCAGGCCCTTGCGACGGCGGATGGCATCGGCGAACACCTCCGGGGTCAAGTCTTCTCCCAGAGGCTCAGGGCCGAGCTTGCCAATGATCTCCGCCGGATCGCATGTCAGGTAAACACGCCCAAACTTGCGCTGATCCACGAAGGAAAGACAAGAGCCATCGTCAAAATGAAAGACAAGACGCACATGCCTTTGCCTCTCTGGCGCGGGCTTTGCCAGAAAGAGCTGTCCACTCATGCGCAAGTGGAGCAACAGGTACTGGCCCTCGCTCAGCGTCATGATGATGTACTTGCCCCGCCGCGAGAGATCCAGGATGCGGCGTCCCACGAGTTGCATGGCGAGCGCTTCCGGCGTCAAACCATAGATCGTCCCTGCCCAGTACACGCTCAAGTCAGTGAAAGTGCGTCCCACAAGGCAAGGGTGGAGATCCCGCATCACTGTTTCGACTTCTGGCAATTCTGGCATCTTAGCGACGCCCCAGTAGCAGGAACAGACCGCCAATCACCAGCCAGAGAACGGCAGCGGGGCTTGTGCAGATAGGCGTTTCGCGCGTTTGTTGTCGCGACTCTGGCGTGGCAGCGGGCGTGACGCGTGGGCCCAACCCCAGGCTTTCCCGCCACTGCAGGTCCAGCTCATCAATGGTCAGGCCATATATCTTGTCTAGAGCCTCAGTGACGCTAAAGCCATCCTGTAAGGCGTCGAGGAGCTTGTCCATCTTTTCCCGGCCATAAGTGGTCAGCATGAAATCCACCAGACTGTACGCCTCGCCATAGAAGAGGTCTACCTGCGCCGGATCTCCCACATAGCTGGAGAGTGAACGCACTGAGATCAGCGCGTCGTTGCGAATGGCCTGCTCTAGAGCCCGCCGGTTATCTGTGGGGAGTTCCCCCTCCGCATACATGGCCAGTCCCTCATCGAGCCAGCGTGGCAGGTCAGTATAGGGGTTGTCGGTTGCCATCCCGACAATGATGTGGCTCATCTCATGCGCCACAGTCCCACGCACGCCCGCATCTGATCCTAGGATAAGGAGCGTATTACGTCCCATGGACACTCCCAACGTGATTGTGCGGGTGTCATAAGTCTCGCTACGCGCGGTGAGAGCAGCGCGCATATCGTTCTTGCTGTTATACACATAGATCGAGACTGGCTCCTGTAACTCCACGCCGACGTCATTCTGCAACCGCTGAGCCGCTGCCACGGCGGCATCAAGGATCTCTTGCGCGGTGCCCTTCCTGTCACCATAGTAGCGGACGATGATCGGCATCTCTATCAGCTCTTGCCAGTCGAAGCGGTCATCCTCGTAGATGACAACGCGGGGCTCTGTCTGCCAGCGATTTCCCGCCTGGTCGGCCAGCTCCCAGTAGTAAGAGATGCGCGTGCCCGGGGGCAAATCCCCAGGCTCTAGCGCCCATGTGAAGGTCAAATCAATGCGATTGCCGGGGATGAACTCGGGTCGCGCCCGCGCTCGTACCCGCTCGCCGACAAGCTGGCGCACCAGCGAAGCCTCAACGATGGGGACGCTCGCCTCCGCGATCAGGCGAAAGTCTATTCCCTGTGCAAAGCGGCTCTTGGCGGTATCTTGCAGCACGCGAAAAGTCGCCCCACCACTCTGGGCCAGCGACGGGGTGGGCCAGAGAAGGGCCAGGAATATGCAATAGATGAGCAAGAAACGCCGCATGGGCTGATCCTTCCTAATGCTGCACGATACGGTCCGGGCGCTCTCCCTGTAACTCGACCACATCAGGACGTGCCGAGATTCTCCACAGAAACGTCCCGATACTTGTCCCCTTCTTCGATCAGCATAACCGGGATGTCGTTACGAATCGGGTACTTGCGGCGGCAGTCGGGATTTTGGCACGCTAGCCACGCTTCTTGCACGAGCTTGACTTTGGACTTGCATGCCGGACAGACTAGCAGATCCAGCAGCTCCTGACTCACCATATATAACCCTCCAGTGGACTTGGCTTGAACCAAGTATACCACATTTCGCCCCGCCATTCAACCTGGCAATGAACACATTTGCAGGCGTTTCTCCATTCCGATATAATCGTGAGCCGATTACCATCTTAGGGGACGAGCCTGGCATGCCCTGCAGTATGCAGACGGCGGCCTGATTGCCGTTCGCGACAGGATATGTTACAATGGGACAGTGGTAACTAGCAACAGACGGAGGAGGGGCAGATGAAATTCGCGGAGCGGATGAGCCGCCTAGGCACTGAGACGGCTTTCGAGATCCTGGTCGCCGCCAGAGCGTTGGAAGCTCAGGGGCGCGAGATCATTCACCTGGAGATTGGCGAGCCCGATTTCGACACTCCGGCGAACATCGTCGCGGCGGCGTGCAAGGGCTTGCAGGAAGGGCATACGCACTATACTCCTTCCGCCGGCATCCCCGCGTTGCGCGAGGCGATTGCTGAGGAGATCAGCCGGACGCGCCACATCCCGGTTGACCCTGCTCAGGTCGTGGTCACTCCGGGCGGCAAACCGATCATGTTCTATGTGATCCTCGCCCTGGCCGAGCCGGGAGATGAGGTTATCTACCCGAATCCGGGCTTCCCCATCTACGAGTCAATGATCAACTTTGCCGGGGCCAAGCCGGTGCCGCTCCGGTTGCGCGAAGAGCGCGATTTTCGCTTTGACCCGGACGAACTGCGCGACAAGGTGTCAGACCGAACCTCGCTGATCATCATCAACTCGCCACATAACCCGACGGGCGGCCTCCTGACGCGCGATGATCTGAGCGCCATCGCCGCCATCGCCATCGAGCGCAATATCCCTGTCCTCTCTGACGAGATCTACTGCCGCATGGTCTATGACGGCGAGTTTCAGAGCATCGCCTCCCTCCCTGGCATGTCCGTATCGGATCGTACCATCATTCTGGACGGTTTTTCCAAGACGTATGCCATGACCGGCTGGCGGCTGGGATATGGCGTGATGCCGACGGCGCTGGCGGCGCATGTTACGCGCCTGATGACCAACTCGAACTCATGTACTGCCGCTTTTATCCAGGACGCGGGCATCGAGGCGCTGAAGGGACCGCAGGATGCGTCATATCGGATGGTGGCGGCTTTCAAGGAACGCCGTGACGTCATCGTGGATGGTCTGAATCAGATTCCGGGCATTCGCTGTCACATGCCAAAGGGTGCGTTCTACGTCTTTCCTAACATCACAGGCACCGGGCTGCGCAGCAAAGAGATGGAGCAGTTTCTGCTGCACAAAGCGGGTGTGGCCACGCTATCCGGCACTTCCTTTGGCAAATACGGCGAGGGATATATCCGCCTGTCATATGCGAACTCGATCGAGAATCTCCGTAAGGCGCTGGAACGCATCGCCAAAGCGCTTGAGGATCGCTGACGCAACCCCACACGTCAACAAGGCGGCTATGATTCACAGCCGCCTTTCCTTTTGTGTACGGGCACTTGCGCAGCGCACTGCGCCGCTCAGGCTTCTTTGTCTGCTGACGAGACCTGCGGCGAGGGCAACTCCTGGCTGGGGATGTGTATCTTGCGGTAAACCTCTGGCTTTAGGATGCCGATAAAGCGGAGGTTGCGGTATCGTTCGGCGTAATCGAGGCCATAGCCCACCACGAATTCATTCGGCACCTCAAACCCGACATAATCAACGGGCACTTCCACCTCGCGACGAGAGGGTTTGCTGAGGAGAGTGCAGACCCTGACGCTGGCAGGGTGCCGCGTCTGCAGGTTGGCAACGATATAGGATAGCGTGCGGCCAGTATCAATGATATCTTCGACGATCAGCACGTGTTTGCCGTCAATGCTCATGTCCAGATCTTTGAGGATGCGTACCACGCCACTGGACTCGGTGCTATTGCCGTAGCTGGAGATGGCCATAAAGTCTATGGCGTGCGGAATGGTCAGGCAGCGCATGAGATCCACCAGAAAAGCGACCCCGCCCTTTAGCACGCACAGCAGTATCAGCTCCTCGCCAGCATAGTCGCACGAGATCCGCGCAGCCAGCTCCTCGGTTCGGGCCCGCAGCGCTTGCTCCGAGATCAGGACCTGCGCGATATCATCCTCCAGCATGGCATCCCTCCAGGCAGTCATCCTCTGACCATAGTGCTCTAGCCCGCCGTTGTATATCTGCATATGGAACACCAATTATACTCTGATTGGACCTATGCCGCAAAAACACTCAGAGAGCGCGGCAGATCAGCCCCTTCAGATACTCTCCCTCCGGAAAAGCGAGCAAGACTGGGTGATCCGCTGCCTGCGAGAGCTTTTCTAGGACCTGTATATCTCGTCTCGCGTCTATACTGGCGCCAAAGAGCACCTTCTGGAACAAGTCGGCAGATACCAAGCCCGAACAGGAAAAGGAGCAAAGGATGCCGTCGGGACGGAGTAGTTGCATCGCCAGCAGATTGATGTCCTTGTAGCCACGGCAGGCGGCCTCCACTTGTGGGCGGGCATAGGCGAACTTGGGCGGGTCCAGGATGATGAGATCGAACTGCCGACCTTCGTCGCGGTACTGCCGCAACACTGTAAAGACATCACCCACTACGTTCTCTGCAGGCTTTCCTGTCAGGCCGTTGAGCGCTAGGTGGTGATTGGCTCGGGATAGTGCCTCGGCAGAGGTGTCAATGTTGACGACACGCGCCGCGCCCGCCGTCAGCGCGTACACAGCAAATGCGCCAGTATAGGCGAAAGCATTGAGCACCTCGCGCTCCTGACAATACGCCGCAACGCGCGCGCGATTGACCCGCTGATCGAGATAGAAACCGGTTTTCTGCCCTCCCTTAACGTCTACGACAAAGCGGAAACCGTGCTCTCTGATCTCCACAGCATCGGGCGGCGTCTCGCCATAAAGCGTCCCGACCGACGGAGCGAGTCCCTCTTTCTCGCGCACATCCACGTCGCTTCGGTCATAGATACCCCATACATCCGATAGCTTGGCGAGGCAGCGCACGATATCTGGTTTCCACCTTTCCATCCCCGCCGTCAGGAACTGCGTCACCAAATAGCCGGCATAGCGATCCACAATGAGACCAGGCAACAGGTCCGACTCGGCATGCACGAGGCGACAGGCATTCGTGTCGGACGTGGCGAGAATGTCTGCTCGTCGCACCACTGCTTGCTGGATCCGCTGGCAAAAGAAAGCAGCATCCACCTCCGTTGCCGGATCCCATGTCAATAATCGCACGACGATCTGCGACTGCCGATTGTAATAGCCACGCGCCAGAAACCGCCCGCGGTCATCCACCACATCCATAATGTCGCCATTCGCGGGGTCTCCCCGCTTGCTGGCGATAGCACCGGAAAAGACCCAGGGGTGGCGATTCAGCACTGGCTTTTCCCTACCTGCTTTGAGCTTGATTGTGCCAGCAGGTTTCATGCGATGCCCTCGTCCTTTTCTAGTGTCAGCGCCGCTGGTTGGCGGCGCACGCGCGGTCTTAGCAGCAGGATACTGAGAACGATCAGCAATGCCCCCAGTATCTGCAAAGGATGCCATCTCTCGTCAAAGGCCATAAAGGCGATGATCGCCGCAAAGACCAGTTCCAGCGGCAGGATCAAGCTCGCGACACCTGCCGGCAGATCGCGCAGGCTGAATGTGTAAAGGCCGTAGCCACCCAGCGTCGGGCCGAGTGCAAGGAACAAGACGACGGCCCATCCCTGCCACGCGCCGCCCAGTGCCAGCATTTCCCCCTGCCCTTGCGCGAGGCCGAGAAAGAACGCGCCAAAGGCGAACGCGTACGCCATAGCTGCCCAGGGATGATGCCGCTGGCTCCCCTCTTTGCTGAACAACGTGTACGTGCTATACACCAGGCCAGAGGCGACACCGACCAGCACGCCGCGCCAACCAAGGCGGAATTGCGCCAGATCGTGTGCCTGCGAGATGAGCACGACGCCCGCCAGTGTCAACACCAGTGCCACCTGCTTGGCTCGAGTGATCGGTTCGCCGAACAGAAGGCGGGAAAAGAGCGCCACGAACGCGGGCGACACGTAGAACAGCGCCGTCGCCATTGCGGCACCGTTGAGCGACACGGAATAAACCCAGAGGGTTTGCGAAAGCGCCACCCCGATCAGCCCGTAAGCGAGGTAGAACGGCACGTCGCGGCGCGTCATGCGCAGCCACCCGGGACGCAGCGTCCCCAGCGCCAGAAGCATGAACAGGGCCACGAATGCTGCCCGCCAGAAGGCGAGCGAGATCGGGGGCAAGTCAGTGTTCAGCAAAATGTACTTGATCAAGGGGCCGGTGGTGGCAAAGGCCAGGGTGCTCGCCAGCGCCAGCAGATAGCTGCGCGTTTGCCTCAAGGGTTCTCTTCCGTGTCCTCCGGTTTCCGCGTGAATCGCACGTGCAGCATGTTGCTTGTGCCGGTATGTACCTTGGCCTGCTCGGCGACGCGCCCGCCTACCATCCAGACGATCTGCGTTGGCGAGACAAGCAACGGCACGCGGTCTCGCCAGGCGCTGGGGATCTTGTCGTTGATCATGATCTCGCGCACCGACTTACAGTGGCCAGCCATGCCCAGGGGTTGAAAGCGATCTCCTGGCTTGCGGACACGTAGCGCCAGCTCTGCACCGACGGCTTCGAGGTCAAAGAACGCCTCCTGTGGGTGCGGGCCCGTCAGCGCGTTCTCTGGCAGCGCCTCACGTGGGATCACCTCGATCTCCACTTGCCAGGGCGAGCCAGGAAGCAATGTCTTGCCCGGCACGTTCAGGCTAACGCGCGGCACAGCCAGCCAGGGACGGTCCACAAAAGCCCCGGCTCCCATTTGGCACAGCGCATAGGCCTCATCGGCCACCACAAACTCGCTATATCCGATGCGCGCCAAGAGCCGTTGCGGCAATGTGGCCATAGCGCCAGTGTCGCCGCTCGCCAACACGGCCAAGGCGTTCTCGATGTGAATCCAGTTGATGTTGCGCAGGGGTGGTCGCAGGCGATGGATCGCCTCGCGCAGCATTGCCCGCCGCAAGCTCACCGGCAACGCTCGCCATGCGGTCAGGCGAAAAGTGATCGCCTGCGCCGATTCCGCGCTGACTACCTGCTCCCATGCACTCGCCATCGCTTGCTGGATATAGTCGTATTCGTCCGCCAGCACGCGCGCTGTGCGCCGCAACACCTCGCGGATGTTCGGATTATAAGTCTCCAGGATCGGCAGCAACTCGTGTCGCAAGCGGTTGCGAAAGTAGGTGGTATCCAGGTTGGAGCGGTCAAAGCGCGTCTGTAACCCCCAAGCTTGCACATATGCTTCGATGTCAGTGCGTGGCGTCTCTAGGAGCGGTCGGACCAGGCGCAGCGATCGGCTGAGCGTGCGCAGGATATGGTGTGCTGCGGCGTCGAGTCGCAGATCTGTCAGTGGAGTGGCAGGACGCATCCCGCGCAGACCCGCCAGCCCTGACCCCCGCAGCAGGTGCATCAGTACCGTCTCCGTCTGGTCATCGGCGTGGTGGGCGACGGCGATCTCGGTCGCGCCGAGCTGCGCCGCGAGCGTGACGAGAAATGAGTAGCGGGCCACCCGTGCCGCTTCTTCCACCGCCATCCGCCACTGCGCCGCCAGCGCCGGCACATCTCGCTCCTCGATCGTGCATGGTAATTGCCAATCGGTTGCCAACTGACGAACAAAGGCGGCGTCCGCCACTGCATCCGCGCCACGAATGCCGTGCTGCAAGTGCGCCACGTGAAGGACAGCCTCGTATTTATCCTGCAACCGCCAGAGCAGATGCAGCAGACAGACCGAATCTGGCCCGCCCGACACACCCACGATTATGGTGTGCCCTGGCGTGATCAGACGGTATCTGGCGATGGTGTCGCTGACCTGATCGAGCAGATCCATCGTATCACTCGCTCACATCATGACAGGCCCATTATGCAAGTGCCAGGCGCGGACGAGTTGCCTGGCACTTGTCTCTGCTATGTTGCTGCCGGCGATCACGTGCGCAGATATGAGTGGGCGTAGATCACCTTGTTGCGCAGGATTTGCACGGTGCGATAGATGGCATCCTGCTCCGGATCGCTCCGGTCCACATCCTCTGGCTCCAGCTCTTCCGCCGCTGCCGTCCGGTCATAGAGCTTGAGCAGCAGGCGATTGACGGGGGTGCTGTCATCCCGCTCTTCGACGACGCGAATCCACTCCATCTGCTTCTTGTCAAGCGGATCGGCGATGGCGGCATCCAGACCCGCGGCCATCAGCATGACGAGGAAGGTTCTGTTGATCAGGCCCCGGTTCTCTGGCGGCACGCTGTTGGAGATGTTGGACAAACCCACCACCGTCATGGGTGGGGGATCGGCTGCCATCTTGAAGAACCGCACCGCTTCCAGTGTCTGCGGCGCATGATCTTGGCAGCCGTTCACCGTCAGCACCAGCGGGTCCGCGTAAAAGTTCTCCATCGGGATGCCCAGCTCCAGTGCCTTGGGGATCAAGGTGCCGACCATGATCTCGACGCGCTGTTCTGCAGACGCGGGCAGGTTCTTTTCCATCGCCAGCGCGATGATTTTGGCGTTGTACTTGGCTGCCAGCGGCAGGGTCGCGTTCATCCGGTCAGGGTCGGCAGACGTCGAATTGATCCATGCCTGACGCTTGGCGCGCTTGAGCCCCGCCTCGATCGCCGCGGTGTTGGTGGTGTCCAGCGAGAGTGGCACATCCACCACCGCTTGGATGGCGTCTATCAGCCACTCGATCACCTCGACCCCCGCGCGCCTCTGGGGGCCGATGTTCAGATCCAGCGCCTGTGCGCCTGCCCGCACCTGGCGCACAGCCAAGTCCTGCAGGTATTTGGCGTCGCGATTCTGGATGGCGTTCTTGACTCGATCCGAGATGATGTGGATATTCTCGCCGATAATGTACATTTCTCTCCCTCCTGCGATCTGCTGGCTACAAACCTGCTTTACGGTAGATCTCCTTCGCTGCCTGATAGAGCGGCGAATCCTGTCCCAACTCGATCAGCGGACGGCCTGTGAGGTCAAACTCGGCCACCTGCGGGTCTGGTGGCAACGTGCCAATCAACTCCAGGCCCGCCGCTTGCGCGCGCTGGAGAAACGCGGCTGGCAGCTCCCCATGCCACTGGTTAATGACCAAGTACGTCTTGGATACACGCGTGCCATAGCCACTTAGCTCGCGCGTCAGCCTGAGGATATTCTCTGCTGCGCTCAGGCCGCGCACTGTGGGGTCCGATATGATAAAGAGGATGTCAATGTGTCGGGTGGTCTGCCGGCTGATGTGCTCCATACCCGCTTCGTTGTCGATCACCACATAACCATAGTCGTCGCCCAGGCGGTCAATCACGGCACGCAGGATGTTGTTCGCGGCGCAATAACAGCCCGGCCCCTCCGGGCGACCCATGGCAATCAAGTCCACGCGCTCCCCCTCGACCAGCGCTGATTGGATACGATACTCCAAATAGTCGGTCTTGGGTATCCCCTGGTTATAGCTGCCGCTGCCGACCTGCTGTGCCATATCCTCGCGGATATGGCCGACGGTCTCTTCCAGAGGCATCCCCAGACAAAGGTTCAGGTTGGAACTGGGGTCGCCATCCAGCGCCAGGATATGTCCTGACCTTTCCTCCTGCAGGTACTTGATCAACATGGTTGTAAAGGTGGTCTTGCCCGTGCCGCCCTTGCCGGCGATGGCGATTGTGGTCGTCACGCTAGTTCTCCCGCTTCTCCCCGTCTTGTCCCGCTGGCGATGCCCTCAATAGCCGCATGACCGAAGGGAACTGTGTCGTGTCGGTATGCGGCAGGAACAGGGCTGATGTGAACTCGTCCATAAAGGTATTGTCCGCGCTGAGCTCCAGGTACGTCATCTTGTTGGCGATCTCGACTACCTCGCGGCGCAAATCCGGGCATACTAACGCGGCGAAAGCCCCTCGCGCCGACGTGTTTCCCAGGTAGCGGAATCGCTCCCACGGCATATCCGGCAAAAGCCCGATTTGCACCGCCTTCTCGATGTCCAGATATCTGCCAAACGCGCCGCCGATCAACACTTCTTCCACATCTGCCAGGCTGATGCCGACGCTGCGCGTCAGCACGGAGAAGCCGGCATAGATCGCCCCCTTGGCTCGGATCAGATTGGCAATGTCCACCTCTGATAGGATGATGTCGGCTTTGCCGCTCGCCGTCTCTGGCGCCCACACCACGACGTATTCAGGGCCATGTTCGCCGATTCGAATGCGCGGCGTCCCCAGGGACCGATTCAGCCGCCCCGCCTTGTCCACCACGCCGGTCATGAACATCTCGCCCAGCAGCGAGATCATCCCCGAGCCGCAGATACCACGTGGCGGTTCGTCGCCGATGGTGCGCGCCGTCGGCTCGTATGTTTCAGTATTGATCCACACTTCGTCAATAGCGCCCACAGTAGCCCGCATCCCGCAGGCGACGCCCGCGCCCTCGAAGGCCGGCCCGGCGGAACACGCGCAGGAGATCAGCCAATCGGCATTCCCCAGCACGATCTCGCCGTTTGTGCCGACGTCGATAAAAAGCGTCAGCTTGTCGGTGCGGAACATATTGGAGCTCAGGACGCCGGCGGTGATGTCTCCGCCCACATAAGCGCCGACGCTAGGCAGACAATCCACGGTAGCTTCCGGATTCACCTGCAAGCCGAGCTCCCGCGCCAGCACCGTCGGCGGGTGACTGACCGTCGGGATATATGGCTCCAAACGAATATATGCCGGTGGCAGGCCCAAGAACAGATGCGTCATCGTCGTATTGCCCGCGACGCTCACGCGATAGATCTCGTGCGGGGCGATGTTGTGGCGGGTTGCCAGCTCTGCGATCAACTGATTGAGCGTATCCACTACCAGCATCCGCAGGTGTTGCAGCCCGCCCGGCCGGCTGGCGTAGATGATA
>JAIOAV010000093.1 GCA_019873665.1 Chloroflexota bacterium | reverse complement strand
GGTGCGCGGTCGCGGCATAGAGCTAGCGCGCGTAGGGATCTGCCGCATCCCGCAGGCCATCGCCGAGAAAGTTATACGCCAGCACGGCGATGATCACGGCAAGACCCGGCAGCAGCAGCCATGGCGCTTGCGCCACGGTACGGATGTTCTGCGCCTCCTGCAACAACACCCCCCAACTGATCACCGGCGGGCGCAGCCCCAGGTTGAGAAAGCTGAGCGATGTCTCGCTCAAGATCATGCCGGGGATGGCCAGCGTTACCGAGGCGATGATATGGCTGAGAAAAGAGGGAACCATATGCACCAGGATGATGCGCATCTCGGCCGAGCCGCAGAGCCGCGCCGCCATCACGAAATCCTCCTCCCGCAGCGACAAGAACCGACCGCGCACGACGCGCGCCATGCCGGTCCAGCCGATGAGCGAGAGGATGATCGTGATGCCGAAATACACGCGCACCGGCGGCCAGTCGCGGGGCATTGCGGCAGCCAGCGACATCCAGAGCGGGATGGTGGGGATGGAACGGAGGAACTCGATGACGCGCTGGATGGCCATGTCCACGATGCCGCCATAAAAGCCGGAGATGCCGCCGAGGACAATCCCCAGCGTCAGGCTCAATGCCACGCCGATGAGGCCGATGGACATGGATATGCGTGTGCCATACATCAGCCGTGACCACATATCGCGGCCCAGGCGGTCCGTGCCCAAGAGCACCAGACGCACCCTGTCGGTCGTGGGCGCCAGTCCCATGATGTGGACGTCGCTTTCGAAAAGGCCGAGCACGCGATAGGGGTGGCCGTGCACGAAAAAGTGCACCGGATAGACCTTGTCCTTGTTGAACTTGAAGATCATCTGCAGCGTTTCCGGGTCGCGGCCAAACTCCACGCCGTAGATGTAGGGGTGAATGCCGCCATCGCGGAAAAAGTACACGCGGTGCGGCGGCGCGAACGAATAAGAAGCCTGATGAAATTGCGGGTCCTCTACGGCAAAGAACTCGCAGAAGAGGGCCACGGTGAAAAGCGCGATGATGACCACCGCGCTGACAATCGCCAGCTTGTGGCGGCGAAAGCGCCACCACATCAACTGCCACTGCGATGCCACAAAGATGCGATCCTCGGCAGACGTTATGGCTTCCTCGTCGTTCACTTGGCCAGGTACATGGTTCGTTGACATGCTCATCTATCTCCCAGACGGATGCGTGGGTCGAGCCACGCCAGCAGGATATCCGAGATCAGGGTCCCCAGGATGGTGAGCGAACTCAGCATCATGAGAAAGCTGCCCGCCAGAAACATATCCTGGTTCAGCAGGGACCGCAACAGCAACGGGCCAGTGGTGGGGAGGCTCAGCACGACCGATACGATGGTGCTGCCCGAGATCAGCGCCGGCAGCGCCCACCCCACCGTGCTGATAAAGGGGTTGAGGGCCACGCGCACCGGGTATTTCCAGATGACCCGGCTCTCGGGCAGGCCCTTGGCCCGTGCCGTGACCACATACGGCTTGCGCAGCTCGTCCAGCATGTTCGCGCGCACGGTGCGCACCAGGCCCGCCGTCCCCGACGCGCCGAGAATGATCATCGGGATCCAGAGGTGCTTGATCAGATCCCAGACGCGCGCCAGCGACCATGGCGCCTCGACAAAGTCGGGGGAAAAGAGCCCGCCCACACTCAGGCCGAACGACGAGAACGCCACCCACATCAGGACCAGGGCGAGCATGAATTCGGGCGTCGCCACACCGATAAAGGAGAAAAAAGTCAGGAGATAGTCAAAGATCGTGTACTGGTGGGTGGCCGAATAGATGCCGATCGGGATGGCCAGCGACCAGACAAAGATGATCGTGCTGGCCGAAAGGACCACAGTGAGCAGCAGCCGCTCCCACAGGAGGGAGGACACCGGCCGGTTATACTCCAGCGACATGCCGAAATCACCATGCAGCATCTTCCAGAGCCATCTGATATATTGCATGTACATCGGCTGATCGAGGCCATACTGGCGTTTCAGCGTCTCGATGGCATCCTCGTGCATCTGCTGTCCCTGCAACGCAAGGTTGGTGATGTAAGTGGTGAGATAGTCGCCGGGCGGGAGCTGGATGATGACAAAGACGACCATGGAGACAACCAGAAGGGTGGGAATGAAAAGCATCAGGCGCCGGATCACGTATTGCAGCATCAGGATTCACCCCGCAACGGCCGAGTCGTCGTAGTAGATGGCTGGACCATGGATCACGCGGGGGGCGTCGCCCGGCACACCGGACGACACCCCCACCAGAGACCGGTGCTACTTTTTCCAGAAGAACTGCTCCGGGAACGCGTTACCCGGTGAGAGCGGCACAACGCTGTTGGAAAGCTTCTCCGGCACGTTGCGCAGCTTGTTCTTGACGACAACAACGCCCTGTACCATGGGCGAGAGGCCAATGGTGCCGATCGTCCACAGCTCCTCGATGTTGATCTTGATGATCTGCTTGCCCAGCTCGGCGCGCTCCGCGGCGGATACCATCTTGCCGCGCTCCGTCAGCTCCATGACCTCTTTGAGCTTGCCGGTCGGCTCGACACCGCTCTTGCCGCCGGAGGTCCACCAGAGGCCGTTCACGGGGCCGATGCGCGAAGAGGAGCTATAGGCGCTGGTCCAGTAGGGGTAGATGAACATGTGCTCGGCGCCGCCCACGTTCCAGATGCCGATCTGCATCTCGTTCGCCTGCATGCGGTTGTAGTAGAGCGAGCGCTCCACCACCTCCAGCGTGGTCTTGACGCCGACCGCCTCCCAGTAGCGCACGGCCAGCTCGCCCACATCGGGCCACGGGCCAAAGGCTGAGATGGCCGTGATGATCAGGCTCAGCACCTCGCCGTCCGGCCGGAGACGGAACCCCTCGGCGTTCTTCTTGGGGAGGAGCTGATCCAGCATCTCATTGGCCTTCTTTGGATCGTACTCGCAGTACTTGCGCGGCCACTCGTCGCCCGGATAGTACGGAGAGGCTGGCTCCGGGCAGAGCTGGCGCGGCTCGCCAAGGCCGAGGAAGGCAGATTGCAGGATCTCCTCGCGGTCCAGCGCATACGAGAGCGCGATGCGAAAGTCTCGATTCGCCAGCCACTCGCCAACCAGCGGGTCCTTCAGCACATAGTTTTGGTTGAACATCAGCGAGGCGTCTCCACCGCTGGGGTCCGGCCAGAGCAGGACGCGATAGTCGCCCTTTTCGCGGTTCTGCATGAACACCGGGTAGTTGACGATATTGGTGTGGCGTTCCTGCATATCCGCCTCACCCGCGATCACCTTCAGGTTGAGCACATCGGCATTGTCCGCAAAGTCGTAGATGATCTGGTCTATGTAGGGGAGCTGATTGCCCTGCGGATCCACAAAGTAGCAGTACGGGTTGCGGGTCCAGGTATAGCGTTGGTCCGCGGCGGTCGAGTTGTCCGGCGCCCAGGCATAGATGGTCGGGCGCTGCGGGTTATTGCTGTAGCCGTTGCGGTTGCCGAAATACTGGAACCATTTCTCGAACTTGGCATCGGCTGCTGCCTTGAGCAGCGCGTCCTTGTCCTTGGCATAGTCAATGTGGAACTGGCTCATATAGTGCTTGGGCGTGTAGCACTCGCCGCCGCCGCCGCCGGTCAACCACTCCAGAATCAGCGGGTAGGGGAGTTCGAAGACGAACTTGAGGGTATAGTCGTCCACCTTCTCGATGTCGCCCCGCTTGCCACCCACGGTCATCCAGGATGCCGGCGCCGCCGTCATCTCGGCGTTGAGCTGCTGATCCTTCCACCAGAAGAGGACGTCATCGGCGGTGAAGGGCGCGCCATCGGACCACTTCATCCCTTTGCGCAGACGGAATGTAAAAGTCTTCATGTCCGGGGAGATCTCCCAGCCGGTGGGGATCTGGGGGATGACCTCGGTGTTCTCCTTGTTCCAGCACAAAAAGCCGCCGCGCACGATGCGACCCCAGTTGGAGCCATCCGACGGGCCGATGAAGAACCGCCGCCAGACGCCACCATACGTGCCGATCTCCTCCTCGACCTGGATCACCATCGGTTCAGCAGGAAGGCGCTCTTCGACCGGCGGGAGCTTGCCCGCCTTGACGAGCTCAGCGAGCATGGGCGCTTCCTTGTACCTGCTGACGGGCGCAGGCGTGGCAGTGGGAGCGGCGGGCGCGGCAGTAGGCTGCGCCGGGGCCGTCGTGGGCTGAGCGGGCGCTTTGGTCGGCGCTGCTGTGGGGGCCGGCTGGCTGCACGCCGCAATGGCGGTGGCCAGACCGATCATGGCCGAAAGACGCAAGAACTCGCGTCGCGAGAATCGCTTCTTCTCCATGGCTTGTCTCCATTTCCATAGACCTGAGTCGAATCTACCCCATCTGGCCAGCTATCCGGTTACGAGCTGCTCTCACCCCCTCTAGCTCCTCGAGCCCTACCGCGAGAGCTGGAGGTTTGCTAGCGCCAGCAGAGTGGCGCACGCGCCCTCTGTGGGAAATCCGCGCGTGGGAAAGAAGCGGATGCGCCTGATGAGAGGAAACAGGAAACTACATCTGCGATACATTATACCAGTATGGCACACTTCGTCAAGTGTGCAGCCGGCAGCGTCTTGCGTCCTGTCATCTATCCAGCTCTTCAACTAACAATGGCGCGTCATTTTTCAATAACTCATACGTCAAATATGGTGTGTTGAGCATATAATACGCAGCAAGAGCTATCATGCTGCCCGGCTGATCGCCCTGGATTGAGACCACCCCTGCGGCCGGGACAGCGGCCCTCGCGGCGGAGCGTGCACATGAGCGAAACGTGGCTGAATATCGAGTCGGAGACAGGGGTCGCGCTGCGTGCCAACGCGACGCGCTACCAGCGCCTGCTGGCATTGACGCCGGATGCCATCATCCTGTGCCAGGAAGGCAGGATCGTCTGGGCGAATCTGGCGGCAGCGGAGATCTTTGGCGCCGAGCACGCCGCGCAGTTATGTGGCATGACCTTCATGCAGTTTGTGCCGCCAGAAGGCCGCATGGTGATCGAGGAACGGCTGATGCAGGCTGCCGCTGGCACGCGCCTCTCTTATGCCGAGCAGGATCTGATCGGGCTGGATGGCCGCCGCATTGCGGTGGAACTGGCGGCGGGGCCATTCTTGCTGGCGGGCCGCCCCGCAGTGCAGTTGGCGATCCGCGATGTAACCGACCGGAAAGAGGCGGAGCGCGCGCTACAGGAAAGCGAGCGTCGCCGCCTGGCAGAGGCCGAGACCTTTGCGGCCCAGGTACGGCGGGTGATGGATACCGTGCCGGAGGGAGTGGTGCTACTGGACCATGTGTTCCACATCCGGCTGGCGAACCTGATGGCGCAGGAATACCTGCGCTGCCTGACCGACGACACCCAGGGCCCCTTGCAGCGGCTGGGAGACCGTCGGCTCTGCGATCTGGTGTCCGGGTCAAACGGTGGCTCCCCGGTGTGGGTGGATGTGGCCGCGGGCCCGGGGCAACACCGACACTTTCGCGTGGCGCTGCGCCCGCTGAACGGACGAGGCGCGCAAGGCGGGTGGGTGCTCGTACTGCGCGATGTAACGGAGGAGCGCCGCATGGCAGAGCAATTGGTGCAGCAGGAGCGACTGGCAGCCATCGGCCACCTCGCGGCGGGCATCGCACACACCTTCAACAACCTGCTCACCGGCATCATCGGCTTTGCCGATCTCTTGCTGAACAGCCCACAACTCCCGGAGTCGCTGCGCGAAGATGTGCGCGCCATCATCCAGCAAGGCCAGCGCGGCGCGCGGCTGGTGAAGCGGATCATGGACTTTGGCGGCAATTCCTTCCTGGTGATGCGGCCGCTGGGCATGCAGCGGCTGCTGGAGGAGGCGCGTGAGCGATGGGAGGGCAGGATACGTTCCGACATCACGATCCGGCTGGACCTGGCGACCGAGGAATGCACCGTGCAGGGCGATCTCTCGCAGCTCCAGCAGATGGTGGACAACCTCATCGCCAACGCCGAGGACGCCATGCCCCACGGAGGGCAGATCACCCTGGGGCTGCGGCGGCTGCGCGTCCCCGGCGATAGCGCGCCGTCACTGGCGGAGCTATCGCCCGGCGACTGGTGTGAGCTGACCGTGGCGGACGACGGGATGGGGATGTCACCGGAGGTGCAGGCGCACCTGTTCGAGCCGTTTTTCACCACCAAGGGGCCTGCACTGGGCGGCGGCCTGGGCCTGGCGCAGGTGTATGGGATCGTGCGGCAACATGGCGGCGAGATCGTCGTGGAGAGCGAGCCGGGCCAGGGCACGACCTGCCGCATCTACCTGCCGAGGGCATAGCCCGCGTTACCGTTATATCCCCTGCGCCGCCAGCGTTACGGCATACAGCGATGTGCGCGCCGTGATATAGAGCGTTCGCCGATCCGCGTCGCCGAACGCGCAGTTGGCCGGCCGCTCCGGCACCAAGATCTTGCCGAGCAGCGTCCCGTCCGGCGCATAGACGTGTACGCCATCCCCTGCCGTGGAGTAGAGCCGCCCTGCCGTGTCCACGCGCATCCCGTCCGGCGCGCCCGGCTCGATCACCGCCAAGACGCGCCAGTTCGCCAGCGTCTTGTCCGGGCGCACATCGCACACGCGGACATGATGCCGCGCCGACGAGTCGGCCACATAGAGGCACGTCTCGTCCGGCGAGAAGCAAAGCCCGTTGGGCCGGTCGAAATCGTCGGCCATGGCGACCAGTGTCCCGTCCGGATCGAGGCGGAACAGATAGTTGTGCGGCTGCTCGATCTCCTCCGGTTTGATGCCGTACGGCGGGTCGGTGAACCAGATGGTGCCATCCGACTGCACGACGACATCGTTGGGCGAATTCAGCCGCTTGCCCCGATAATGCGTGGCCAGCACGGTGATCGTGCCATCCGGCTCGGTGCGCGTGACGCGCCGCGTGCTGTGCTCGCATGTTACCAGCCGCCCCTGCCGGTCCAGCGTGTTGCCGTTGGCATTGCCCGTCGGCTCCCGCCAGACGGACAGCCCTTCCCCCGGCCGCCAGCAGTAGATGCGATTGGCCGGGATATCGCTGAAGAGCAGGTAGCCCTCCGCCGGCACCCAGACCGGGCCTTCGGTGAAGCGCAAATCCCCCGCGAGCTTGCGCACGGCCGAGTCCGCGCGCAGGATGGTGCGGAATGCGTCATCAAGGATCTCGAAATCGGACATGGCATACCCCCTAAGCCGTTATGCAGAAAGTGAAAGGTTGAACAATTCGAGCCTGTCATTGCGAGCGACCGCAGGGAGCGAAGCAATCCCCCGCCAGCGCGGAAAGAGATTGCTTCGGGCTTTGCCCTCGCAATGACATGCGGGCCGCGCACGATCGCCCAATTGACTCTTTTTTAGCTCCCCAGCAGCTCGCGCACGCGCGCCGCCACCGCCTGGCCGAGCTTGGCGTGTTGGTCTGCCTCCAGATGGATTCCGTCCAGGTCGCTGCAGACGACGACTTCCGCCGCGTCCAGCAGGGCGCAGCCGTGCGCCTCCGCCACGCGGCGAAAGTGCGGCGCGAGACGACGCGACTTGTCCTCGGCGCCGGCGAACATCTCGGCGAACTCGCTGAGGCGGGCGACCGGAGGCGGCGCGATGAGCAGCACCTGCGGCGCGCGACCCTGCGGCCCCACTCCGCTCTGTTGCACATCCCGCACCAGCACGCCCACACTCTCCGCGATGTCATACGCCGACACGGAAAAGCGCGCCTTCAGATCGTTCGTGCCGAGCATGATGACCACGAGGTCGAGCGGTTTGTGCGTCTCCAGGCAGGGGATGAGATAGGTATGCCCGTTCTTGTACCCCTCGATGGGGTCATCCCAGACGGTAGTGCGCCCGTTCAGCCCCTCCTCGATGACCCAATAGCCATCGCCCAGTGTCCGGCGCAAGACGCCCGGCCATCGCACGTCGCGCGGGAAGCGCTCGCGCGTCGCCGGGTCATAGCCCCACGTGTTCGAGTCCCCATAGCACAGAATCGTTTTCATGCGCCCTCCTCTCCCGCCCGTGCTACCGCTCATTATAGGCGGAGCGGCGAGGAAGGGAAAGCGGCCGCAACTCCGCAACGCCCCTGGGGTTCTATTTGTCGTCTGCGGAAAGGAGCGTATAATTGCAGGTGGCAGCGACCGCACGGGCGGCGCTGACCGGCACAGCATACCGTATCACACCACAGACGCTTGGATCGTGCGCGACCGAGACGTCATGGATAGATGCAGCGGTTCTTCCATGCCTTCCGGCCTGCGCCGGAGGGCTTTTTGTTGTCGCAAGATGAGCATACGGCTCTGATCCGCATCGAGAACCTGACGCACACGTACCGGCCGGCCGGCGCGGCGCCGCTGACGGCGCTGCGCAGCGTCAGCCTGCACATCCGCGCCGGCGAATACGTCGCGCTGATCGGCGCGAACGGCTCCGGCAAGACGACGCTGGCGCGTCATCTGAACGCGCTGCTGCTGCCTGACGAGGGCGATGTGTGGGTGGATGGGCTGAACACCCGCGACCGCGCCAACCACCGCGCCATCCGCGCCACCGTGGGGATGGTGTTCCAGTCGCCCGCCGACCAGATCGTGGCCACAGTGGTGCAAGAGGATGTCGCCTTTGGGCCGGAGAATCTGGGCGTGCCGCAGCCAGAGCTGCAAGCGCGCGTGCGCGAGGCACTGACGCGCGTGAGCATGTGGGAGTGCCGTGAGCGCCCGCCGCATCTGCTCTCCCCCGGCCAGCAGCAGCGCGTGGCGATTGCGGCGACGTTGGCGATGCGTCCTCGCTGTCTGGTGCTGGACGAGGCGACAGCGATGCTCGATCCTGCCGGGCGGCGCGACCTCTGGCAGATTGTGGATGACCTCCACGCGGGCGGCATGACGATCGTGGCGATCACGCACGACATGGACGAAGCGGCGCGCGCGGCGCGTGTCATCGTGCTGGCAGCGGGCCGTGTGGCGCTGGACGGGCCGCCGGGCGATGTCCTTGCCGATGGAGACCGCCTGGCCGCGCTGGGCGTGGCGCTGCCCACGGTGCCGGAGCTGGCGCACCAGATACGCCGCCGCTGCCCCCATCACCCGCTTCCCGCTAACATCATCACTGCGCCGCAACTGGCGAGGGCGCTGCTGGGGTGGCACCGATGAGCGACAACGACATCCTGATCCAGGTGCGCGGCCTGGGCCATACCTACCTGCCGGACACGCCCTTTGCGCAGGTGGCGCTGCGGGACGTTGACCTGACGGTGGCGGAGGGGGAGCGCATCGGCATCGTCGGTGGGACCGGCGCGGGCAAATCCACGCTGCTGCAACACCTGAACGGCCTCTACCGCCCACAGGTGGGGAGCGTCGTGGTCCTGGGGCGCGATCTCGCCGATCCGGCGGTGGATGTGCGCGAGGTGCGGCGGCTCGTGGGGCTGGTGTTCCAGCGGCCCGAACAACAGCTTTTTGCCCAGTACGTGGGCGATGATGTGGCCTACGGCCCGCAGCAATTCGGCCTGATGGGAGACGCGCTGCGGGAGCGAGTGCGCCGGGCGATGGAGTGGGCGGGGCTGGATTTCACCGCATACAAAGATCGGCTTACCTGGACGCTGAGCGGGGGCGAGCAGCGCAAGGCGGCGCTGGCCGGCGTGCTGGCGCTACAGCCGCGCATCCTTGTGCTGGACGAGCCGACGGCAGGGTTGGACCCGCAGGCGCGGCTCGACCTGCTGGGCCGGCTGCAAGAGCTGCACCGACAGGGCCTGACGTTGGTGGTGGCCTCGCACAACATGGACGACATCGCGCGGCTCACTGACCGCGTCTATGTGTTGCAGGAGGGGCGCGTCGTGCTGCAGGGGCCAACGCGAGAGGTATTCGCGCACGGCGACCGATTGCGCGAGGCGGGACTGGATGTGCCGCCGGCGGCCCTGGTGGCGAGGACGCTGCGCGCGGCGGGGATCCCGCTGGCAGCGGGGGCGCTGACGCTGGCTGAGTTGGCGGATGAGATCGCCCGCTGGCTGGAGGGAGCGCGATGAGCGAGTTCGATTACGCCGGGCGCGTCGCCATCGGCCAGTACCTGCCCACCGGCTCGCCGCTGCATCGGCTGGACCCGCGCATCAAGCTGGGGATGGCGCTCTTCTGGATGGCGGCGATCGTCGTCGCCGGCTCCATCTCCGGCCTGGCGCTGGCCATCGCCGTCGTCGCGGCGGGCTTTGCCATAGCCCGCGTGCCGATCCGCCTGGCGCTGCACAGCATCTGGGGTGCGCTGCCCTTCCTACTGCTGCTGGCCCTGCTGCAGGTGTTCGTCATGCCGCAGTATCGCACAGGGAGTGTGATCTGGCACGTCTGGCGGCTGACGGCAACGACCGGCGGCATCTATGCCGGGATCGTGCTGCTGCTCCGCTTTGCCGCGCTGATCCTGACCATCAGCCTGCTGTCTTTCACCACAGCGATCAACGAGCTGTTGCACGGCACCGAGGCGGTGCTGCGCCCGTTGCAGCGCCTCGGCCTGCCCGCGCACGAGCTGGCGCTGGCGTTGGGGATCGCGGTGCGGTCGGTGCCGCTACTGGCGCAGGAGGCGGAGCGCATTGCCAAGGCGCAGGTGTCACGCGGTGGCGACTTGCAAGGGGGAGGCAATGTGTTGCAGCGGACGCGCCGTGTGCTGCCGCTGATCGTGCCGCTCTTTCTCGCCGCGCTGCAGCGGGCGGAACGGTTGGCGCTGGCGATGGAGGCGCGAGGCTATATGGGCGGCGCGGGTCGCACGCATCTGATCGTATTGCGCACGCGCCCGGCGGACTGGCTGGCGCTGGCGGCGGCGCTGGGTGGAGCCGCGCTGGTGGTGATGATGCGGTGGTAACACCCCTGCTCAACATGGATTCTGCCGGCGAATGCGCGCCGGACAAACAGATAGGAGGCAAAGGAAATGGACGAAAGAACACGCAAGATCGCTGTTGCGGGCATCATGGGCGCCATCTCGATACTACTGGGCGCGACGCATTGGGGCTTTATCCCCTGGGTCGCCGGGGCCGCGCTCACCATCATGCACGTGCCGGTGATCATCGGCGCGGTGCTGGAAGGCCCGGCTGTGGGTGCGGTGATCGGCCTGATCTTTGGCCTGTTCAGCCTGATCCAGGGCGCTATCGCACCCACCGGCCCGGTGGACACCTGGTTCACGAACCCGCTTCTCTCGGTGCTGCCCCGCCTGTTCATCGGGCCGCTGGCGTGGCTCGCCTATCGCGCCCTGGCGCGCTGGCATGAGATCGCGGCGCTGGCGGCGGCGGGCCTCGTGGGCAGTCTCACCAACACGATCCTTGTGCTCGGCATGATCGGCGTGCTCGGGCACATGCCATGGGCGGCGCTGCCACCGATCGTCGTGGCGAATGGCATCCCGGAGGCAGTGGCGGCGGCGCTGATCACCATCGTCGTCGTCGCGGCATGGAAGCGGATCGCCGTGGGTGGCCGTCGCGGCTCCTCGGTCTAGGGAGGCTATCATGCTGCTGGCGATAGACATCGGCAACACGACCATCGTGCTCGGCGTGTACCGGGATCGGGAGTGGACGCATCACTGGCGGGTGCGCACCGTCCGCGACAAGCTGGCGGACGAGTATGATGTGCTCTTTCGCGCCCTCTTTCGGGAGGTAGGGCTACAACCGAATAACTTTGATCGGGTGGCGCTCTGCAGCACCGTGCCGCCGCTGACCGGCGTCATCAGCGAGACCTTTGCCGAGGCCACCGGGCAACGCCCGCTGGTGATCGGTCCCGGCGTGCGCAGCGGCCTGCGCATCCGCACCGACAATCCGCTGGAGGTGGGCGCGGACCTGGTGGCAGATGCGGTGGCGGCATACGAGCGTTTTCACGCCAATTGCATCGTGGTGGACTTTGGCACGGCGACCACCTTTACCGCTGTCGCCGCGCCGGGGGACCTGCTCGGCGTGGCTATCGCGCCCGGGCTGGCCACCTCCGCCAGCGCGCTGACGGAGCGCACCTCCCAGCTGCCGCGCATCCAGCTCCAGCCGCCGCCAGCGGCCATCGGCCGCAACACGGTGCATTCGATGCAGGCGGGGCTGATCTACGGACACGTGGGGCTGGTGAAGGAGCTGCTCGACCGGATGAGCGCCGAGATAGGAGGCGAAGTGCAGACCATCGCCACCGGCGGCCTCTCCGGCACGCTAGCGCCCCTGGTCGGCCGCTTTGTGGCGATCGACCCGTGGCTGACGCTCGAGGGGGTGCGGCTGATCGCGGAACGCAACCCGGCGTAGGCATGGTCGCGGGCGGAAAATCCCTGCCGGATACGCAAGGTGGGAGGCGCGTGACACGCGCCTCCCACCGACACCGCTGTTCAGGCGAGCCCAAGCCCGCTATAACACACGGCACAAACAACGCCCACAGCCAGACAGCTTAGCAAGCGCTCTTGATAAAGTCCGCCAGTTGATACGGGCGGTCGAGCACGCCATAGTTGCCGACCCCGTTATAGTCGCCGGCCAGGAAGCGCTCGATGACTCTTGGCCGCCGCTCCTGGACGCGAACCGCGGTCATGATGGCCACCTCCTTCGGGAGCTGGCCGATGAGCTCCTCCTCGCCGGAAAGCCGCTGGTCGTTCAGGTTGGCGAGCAGATCCGCCGTGGCCGCTGTGCCTCTGCCGCCGCCAAAGCAGACGAGGCCGGAGACGTAGGCGATGAGCGGAAAGTAGCTGCTCGGCCAGTACGTCTGTTCCCCGAGCACCGGCGGCACCTCGAACCAGAACGCGAGCCGCTCATAGTTGACCTGCGCCGGGTTGATGCCACGCGGATAGACCGCCAGCACAGGGAAATAGTCGCTCAGGGTTTCAGTAACGATCCCTGCCGTCCCGGCTTTGGTGCCATGCGTTACCGCGACGATCCGGTGATCCGACCCCACTTCTTCCAGGGTATCTCTCAAGAAGGAGACTACCCCTTGTCCGACGCTGCCCGAGGGGGCGAGGAAGGCGATCATGCGGGCGCTCTTGGCCCGCAGCCCTTCATAGAATGCCTGCAGATCCTTCACATGGCCATCGGGGACACCGTAAAACTCGCGGGCCCACTGCTTGATCGCTCGGTAGTCTTTCTCGGTAGCCATTTCCCCTATCCTCCTTGAATGGGTTCTCCTGGTCCGCAACGATACCACATTTAACCGCTTGGGCACGTGGCCAGACCTGCCGGTCTCTCCATTGCGCCCATACCCAATACTACACGGAAACCGTCTCTTTGGCAAATCGGGGCTCGGCTCTATCCCGGCCTTCAGAGCCGATCTCGAGAGCGCCACACGTAGGGCTGTTGCCCCTGCTGAAGTCTTGTAGTAGAATTGGCGCCACCGATAAGTCATCACGAGATGAAACCGCGTTTGATGCGGAAAAATCGAAATATGATAGAATGAGGTCCCAGTACATCTTGGCGCGCCTAGCCCATCGGCGGGCTCACACTGGGCGCAGCATGGCCGCGACAGGCGAAAGGAGGTGAGGAGGCAGAGACAAGGGAAGGCGAAGACAGAATTGCCGTCATTGGAAGAGTAGAGAACTGCCCGATTTCACAGGCGAAAGGAGAGCGAAAATGTCTGTCAAGTTGAGTAGGCGAGATTTCCTCTGGGCCTCTGCGATCGCCTCGTTAGCGGCGGCAGTGCAAGCGTGCGCACAGCCCACGCCACAGATCATCGAGAAAGAGGTGCCGGTCGAGAAGGTCGTCAAGGAGACGGTGGTCGTCGAGAAACAGGTGCCCGTCGAGAAAACCGTCAAGGAGACAGTGGTCGTTGAGAAGGAAAAGGTCGTCGAGAAGGTTGTTACGGCTACCCCCGTGCCCTCCAGGTACAAAGAGGCCCCCATGCTGGCCGAGCTGGTCAAGGCCGGCAAGCTGCCTCCCGTCGAAGAGCGCCTGCCGCTAGAGCCGCTGGTGCTGGACCCGGTGGAGAGCATCGGGAAATATGGTGGCAAATGGGTATGGATGTCAGCCGCCACCACCTGGGGCGGCGCCGGCGAAGTCGCCATGGTCAACTGGTGCCAGAACTTCTTGAACTTCAGGCGCGATATGTCCGGCAAACGACCGAATGTGATCACCAAATTCGCCTGGAACAACGACGGCACAGAGATCACCCTCTTCTTCCGCAAGGGCATAAAGTGGTCAGATGGCGCGCCGCTCACGGTGGATGACTGGCTTTTCTGGTGGGAGGATATGATCAACGATCCGAAGATCAACCTCGCCAAGCAGACCGGCACGCATCCCGGCGGGCAGCCGATGAAGACGACCAAGCTGGACGATTATACGCTCAAATGCACCTTTGCCGCGCCTAACCCACTCTTCCTGGACAACCTCTGCCGCGGCACCGGTGCACGCGCCACCTCCTGGCAGCTCGTGCCGGCGCACTATATGAAGCAGTTCCACTACAAGTACAATCCTGCTATCAAGGATACCGATAACAAGGCGCTGATAGATCATTATGATAACCGGGCGACCTACCCGGACATGCCACACTTTGGCGCTTGGATCACCAAGGAACAGACCGCAGGCGCGTCCATCCTGCTAGAGCGCAACCCCTACTTCTGGAAGGTGGATACAGAGGGGAATCAATTGCCTTACATGGATCAGATGGAATGCAAAGCGGTCAAGGACACCCAGATGATAACCCTGTCCTGCATCGCCGGTGAGCTTGACTTCCAGTGCCGCAATCTGGTGGTCAAGGACATCCCGTTGCTCAATGAGAACGAAGCCAGGGGCGGCTACAAGGTGATCATGTGGCAGAATGGCTATGCGGTGGCCACCGGGCTGCGCTTCCACTACTGCTATGCCGACAAGGGCTATGCTGACCT
>JAIOAV010000092.1 GCA_019873665.1 Chloroflexota bacterium | reverse complement strand
TGCCGCTGATCTCTGGCGCGGCATGGCGGCGCTGGCGGCGGTGCGGCCCACGGATCGCCCGGGCCGATGGGCGCTGCGGGAGCTGCTGCTGCCGCGCCAGGATGAGCTGCGGCGGATCGCGGTGCGGCTGCGCGCGCTACAAAGGTGGGCGCGAGCGCTCCCGCTGACGTGCGTCCTCTGCCACACCGACCTGACGGCGGGCAACATCATCGTGGATGATGTCGGCGAGCTGCACGTGATTGACTGGGAGGGCGCTATGCTCGCCCCGGCGGAGCACGACCTGATGTTCCTCACCGGCGACCACTTTCCCGAGGCGCTGGCGGCGTATGTGACGCTGCGGCCACAGGTGCGTCTGCATGCCGATCTTTTCAGCTTCTACTTTCACCGGCGCAATCTGGAGGACCTCACCGACTGGCTGATTCGCATTCTGTATGAGAACACCACAGACGAGCAGGATCGCACCGACCTGGCGGGCATCCGGGACGATTGCCTGGCGTGGTGGCCTGATCTGAACGTGAGCCGCCAGTTGCGCGAGCAGATCGCGCCATATGCGGCCCCGGACGCGTAGAGATACAGAAGGCGCGCAAGCTGCCGCGTTTGACGCCGAACGGCAAAACGCATATGATGGGCATAGCTACTTGATCTGCCTCACAGGCATTGCTCCCCGGCTTTCGCCAGGACAGCCGTTTGGGCATGTGCGTTTGCCAATCTGCACCTTCTGATCGCACACCGACGACACAGGAGAGGAGTTTCGACGATGAACCGACTGGACCTCCAGAAGCTGCAATCCATCCGCGGCTACCCGGCGCTCTCTATTCTTCTGCCGACGCACCGTACCACCCCTGACAACAAACAGGACCCGATCCGCGTGCGCAATCTCGTCAAAGAGGCGACGGACCGCGTCTTGGCCGAGTTCTCCAAGCGGGAGGTCGCGCCCCTGTTGACCCGCCTGGACAACCTCGTTTCGCAAATAGACTACCGGAACACACTGGATGGTTTGGCCCTGTTTGTGAATAAGGATGTGGCGTACGTTTTCTACTTGCCCTTTGCGCTCAAGGAGCGGATCGTGTTGGACGAGACCTTTGCCACCCGCGATCTGGTGTACGCTCTCAACCGCAGCCCGCGCTACTGGGTGCTGGCGCTGAGCGAAAAGCCGACTCGGCTGTACGAAGGCCTGCGCGACACCCTGGTTGAGGTTACGGAGTACGGCTTTCCCATGGTGCATGAAGGGCCGGGTGGGACTCAGCCGCTGCCGGGCGGCTTTGGCGTGCGGAAGTCAGCCTATCGCGATGAGCACCAGCGCCAGTTCTTCCGCCAAGTGGATGACGCCCTGGCGCAGGTGGAAAGCACCGACACGCTCCCGCTGGTCATCGTCGGCGTGGATCGCAACATCTCCTTCTTCAGCGAGGTTACCCGTCACGGGAATCTCATCATCACCACAGTCACGGGGAACTATGACACCGCCCCTCCACACGAGCTGGCCAAGCGCGTCTGGCCGATGGTGGAGGCCAACATGGCCAAGAACCGCGCCCAGGCGTTGCAGGAGCTTGCAGCGGCAGTGAGCGCGCGGCGCTACGCCTCCGGCATCGACGAGGCGTGGCGGGCAGTGCAGGAGGGCCGCGGCCTGACATTGTTGGTGGAGGAGGACTTTCACTTCCCCGCTTACCTGGATGCTGACGGGCTGCATCCGCTGCCGGCGGAAGATGCGACTGCGCCCGGCGTGATTGACGACGCGGTGGATGAGCTGATCGAGATGGTGTTGGCTCAGGGAGGGAGCGTCGTCTTTGTGGAGAACGGCGCGCTAGCGCTACACCAGCGGCTGGCGCTGATCACGCGCTACTAGAGGAAGGCGTTTCTCTGGCGGAATGCGGCAGGGGCGGGGAGACTCGTCCCTGCTTTTCGTTATCCTCTCGCCCGCTTTTCCAGCTTGCGAAACAGATCGCCAAAGATGGCGTCGCGGTTCACGTCGGTGGCGATGCGGCACGGGTGGCGCTCCGGCCCGCCGCGCGTCCACATTACATTGTCGTTCAGGATCGGCGCCGGCTGGATCTCGGTGGGCACCCACAACGGGTTGTTCAGGTAAGCGATGGTGGAGACGTCCCACAGAACCTTGGAGCGGGCGTAATGATCCGCGAAATGCTCCTCATAGATCTGATAAAGATAGTCGCCGATTGGTCCCCGACCCTTGACATAAGAGGCCATCTCCGGCAGCGTCGTGCGCAGATGCTCGGCCACGTTCTTGCATGGCACGTGCACCAGCGGCACGCCGCAATCGAACATGAGCTGCGAGGCGGGCACATCCTGGCCGAGGTTGAACTCTTGCGCGGTGGGCCAATCCAGTGGCTGTCCGCCCAGCCACACCACGACGATCCGCTCGATGATCTCGGGCCGCAGCAGGATGGCCGAGGCGACGTTGGTGATGGCGCCGATGGCGACCACGTAGAGCGGCGCGTCGCGCGGCTGCAGCGCCTTGGCGATCAGGTCCGCCACGGCATCGCTGTGCACCGGCTCCTCCTTCCCCGGCAGGTAGCGATCCGAGCCGCGAAAGGCCAGGCCCTCGTGCGGCACGTTCAGCCGCTCCAGCACGCGCAATATCTCCTCATAGCTCTTGATCATGCCGTCGGCGGGGCCGCTGGAGCGCCGGTTGAAGAAGGGCGCGGCATACACCGCCTCTAGGCGCAGGTTCGGCGATAGCAGCGCGTACACCAGCGCGAACTGGTCGTCAATCTCGTTGTAGGTGTCGGTGTCCAACACCATGGACACCGGGCCGCTGGGCGGCTCCAGCCGCTGCAACATCAGCTCACGCGACAGGCGTGGAAACGAAAAACGGCTCATTAGCATCCTCCTAGGCGTCATTATTTGGCGATGATCACCATATAGCGCATCGGCGTCTGGCCGGTGTTCACCAGGCCGTGCACGGTGCCGGGATCAAAGACGACGATGTCATTCGGGCCAAGTGTTTGCCGTTCGCCGCCGATCTCAAAGGTGGCCTCTCCTTCCAGCATGTAGAACGCCTCCACGCCGCCGTGCGTGTGCGGCGGATGGGCGCGCTGGCCCGCGTCCACCGTGGAGATGTGCGTGCTCAGCGCGTCGTCGGGGATGTCATCGCGCAGCCAAAAATGATTGATCCCCTTTTTCGCGACGAGATGGAATGGCATCTGCGCCTCCTTGCCTAGCTGCCGGCGTGCTCCGCCAGATGCGCGCGATAGTGCGCGTGCGCCTCCTCGATCGTTACGGGAATGATCTGATACGCGGTCAGATTGCCAAGATATTCGATCATGTCCAGCACCGTCTCTCGCCGAGGGTCGGTGGGCGCATCGTAGGGAAAGACGTTGTGCGTAAAGATGCAAAGCGTGGGCAGTTGCGGCCGTTCGCGCTCCATCCGCGCCAGCGTGCGCGCGATAATCGGCTCGTGCCAGGCGCGGAAGGTGCCGCTCTCGATGCGCAACTCGTAGGGAAAGCCGCTAGCATGATGTTGCGTCGGGTCCGTCGTAACCGGCACCTCCAGGAAGGGCAGGTCGCCCGCCGCGAGCTTGTCGGCGATGCTCACATAATGGGGATCGGGCGCCGCGCCCTCCCAGATAGCGGCGTATTGCGGCGAGCGGCGGCCGGGGTCTGATACAGACCCCTGGCGAAAGCCAAGGCCGTAGAGCAGACCAAATGTCTGGTCGTTGGCGGAGCAGTTGCCCGGGCGGAACGATTCAGGGCGGCGTCCGATGGCCTCTTGCACCATCCGCGCGGCCAGGTCTATGATTTCAGTCTGCTGGGCGGCGTCGTATTCGCCGAGATAGCGCTGGAAGCGATGATCGCCTAGGCTCTGCGGGTGCACGTGCAGCGCGAGTTCCGCGCCCTCTGCCGCCAGGCGCGTCAGGAGCGCCGGGTGCTGTTGGGCGCATTCCGGCGTGAGGAAGAGCGTGGGCCTGTAGCCATGCGATAGGAGTAGCTCGGCATAGCCACGAATGGCGCGCTCGCTCAGCTCCCATGTCTCGGGGCCGCCCGGTGGCGATTCGGCGGCAATCCGCTCGCAATCCATCGTGAACGCCACGTGCAGTGGTTTCATGCGGCTCCTCCTTTACGCGAGCTTCTTGATGATCATGACATGGCCATCCTGCCGGGGAAAGACCCACTCGGGCTGGCCATCGCCATCCATATCCGCCACGCGCGAGTGCACCTCGCCGCTATACCAGAAGCCGCAGTAGCGGGTATCGGTGAAGGGCAGTTCTGCCAGCAACTCCCCCTGCAGGCTGAAGAAGAAGAGCTTGAGCGGCTGCGAGATCTCTTCCTGACAGTCATGGCCGGTGGGGCCGGTGAGCTGTTCGCCCAACACGATCTCATAGTCGCCGGCGTGGAACCAGTCTATAGCGTGGGCACGGGTGGGGAGCACCTGATAGTCTCCCTCCAGGCGACGCGGCAGCCGCGTATGCCGGTCTCTCCCCAGCTCCCAGATCACCTCACCGAGCGGGCTAAGCAGCTTGCTCTTCCCTTCGGTGCCCCATAGCTCGCTGATGAAGGAGCAGAGCCCGAGGCCGTGCGGGTTGGGCGCGGTGGCGATCCACTGGCCGTGGTCGAGCGTATCGGAGACATCCCACATGATGTCGCCGCGCAGGTTAAAGAGGATCCCCTTTTCCACAAGGATCTCCTTCTGGCCGATGCCCCGCACGTCGGCGACTACCACATCATCAAAGTGGGTGGCGTCGGCGATCTGGCGCACCGGGATGCGGAACAGTGGGTTACCGTTGTGCGAGACGCCGATCAGGCTGCCGTTCACGTCCGGGCCATAGTGGTTGATCCGGTCCACGGTGCTGATGACGATCTCGTCGCCGCCATCGCCATTGATATCGGCGGTGTAGAACTCGTGGCCGAAATCGCGTCGTAGGTTCTTGATCGTCCAAAGGACACGAAAGCTGCGGTCCAGCGCCACGAGCTGCCCGCCGGCGACAGCGACGCTTATGCCGATGTGGCCGGGAGAGTCGCGGCGGAATTGGCCGAGGGTTGGGATGGCGTTTCCGTAGTCATCGCCCTTCTTGTTCTCCAGCCGCAACTGCCGCACAATCTGATTCTCGGCATTCACCGCGATCAGCTTGGCGTTGCCGGGCGGGCCATCCGACGTGATGATCTCCTTACGACCGTCGCGATCCACGTCCAGCAGCAGGATGCTGAGGCTGCCCCACGAGCTATAGTTGTAAAGCCGCCGCTCCAGGATGACGGTGCCATCCAGCCGTACCACGCGCAACAGGTTGCCGTCCGGCGTCAGGCCCGCGACCTCTTTCCGCCCGTCGCCGTTGATGTCCCCTACCTCGAAGGAGTAGTTGGGGTAGAACCCCAACTCCGGCTCGAAGGCGATCTCATATCGGCTCATCGCGCCTCTCCTCCCAATGCTCTCGGTGCAAAATGCGCGCTCCTTTCCCCGGTCTCACTGTTGATGGGCATTATAGTACAGGAGAGGAAGCGTGTCAATCCGCGCTGCGAGCGCAGCCGGGACAGCCAGAGCTGCTTGGGCAGGTCTGGCATGGTGAGTATAATGCGAAACTAGCCGCACAGATCCACGAGGCGAGAACAGATTGGCGCAAGACATGACACTGGCTGGGCAAATCAAGGTGGTCTCCTTCGATCTCGATGGCACGTTGGTCGAAGAGGCTTTCGATAACGCCATCTGGTTCGAGGAGATCCCGCAACGCTATGCGGCCAAACACGCGCTGCCGCTGTCGCAAGCCACGGAGCGTGTGCTGGCCGAGTATCGCGCCCTGCGCGGCCACCCGCGTTGGACCGACATGGGGTTCTGGTTCGAGCGCTTTGCGCTGGGGGATTGGCGAGATGCCGTCGCGGCGCGACGACATCTGATCCGACTCTATCCAGAGGCCGCGGAGGTGTTGCGGGCGCTATCGTCCCGCTATCGGCTGGTGATCGTCACACAGGCGGAGCGCAAGTTCCACGAACTCAAACTGCGCACGTTGCGTCTGGGCGAACAGGAGTTGAGGGCTGCTTTTGAGGCGGTCTTTGCCACACCCGATCACTTTGGCAGACTAGCCAAGGATAGGGAGGTGTACCGGGAGGTGCTGCGGCGGCTGGGCATCGCGCCGCACGAGATGCTGCATGTGGGCGATCACAGCGAGTACGATGTCGCCGTGCCGCGCACTCTCGGCATCCACGCGCTGCATCTAGACCGCCGGGGCATGTGCCAGGGACCGGATGTCATCCATGACCTGCGGGCGCTGCTGCCCTTGCTTCTGCCGTAGAGGCATTGCCCTCGTCTTCCAAAACTGCCCGTGAGCCGGTAAGCTGGCTTGAGCTTTCCGCCCGGCCGTGAGCGGCCGGCGCGCCTCGCCGCATACTCGACCCGCAACCTTTTCTCGTTTCTGGCGTATAGGCTGCAGACAGGGTGGTGGCACGCAGCCCGAGATATGCAACGACAGAAAGGGAAGAAGATGGAACAGGATCAGCAACGTCGGGTCGTCTACGCAGGGGTCGGGCTCGTGATTGGCGCTGGCGTGGGCGGGGCTTTGGGCTTGGTGCTCTGGCAGAACGTGGCGATCGGCGCTGGTATCGGGGCGGCTGTGGGGCTCCTCTTTGGCGCGATCATCGACATGCAAAAGACCCAAAAGTGACCCGGCGGTGGCAGTGTCGCAGACGCGCTTTGGAGTGGGCGCGTTTGATGGCAGATCCTCGTCCTGCGATCGCCGGGTGGGATAGGGGTCTGCTGGTAGGTGGGTTGGCTGACTTGGCACCCGGCCCTGCCGCGCTTGACGGGATGAATGCTTGATGTTATGATGGAAACAGTGCGGGAATGTGGGTTCGTGCACAAGGAGAGAACAGATGCAAGAGAAGAAGAGACCGGATCTCGTCACTTTGATTGCCGTGTACCACTTTCTTATGGCGGCGCTGCTGTTACTGGGCGCTTGTGCCCTGCTGGTCGTCGCCGGCATCGTCTGGACGACGGCGTTTGCAGAGGAGGGGGCTTGGATCGCAGGCTTTGTGCTGCTCAGCGTCGCGCTTCTCATGGGCTTCATCCTCGTCGTGAACGTCATCATCGGCTGGGGGCTCCTTGCGTTGAAGGAGTGGGCCCGATGGGACGACATCGCCACCGGCATCCTGGATCTGCCCAACCTCCCACTCGGCACCATCATCGGCGCGGTCAAAATCTGGTATCTGCTGAGCGCCGAGGGAAAAGCCGCGTTCCAGCCGGAGGACTAGACACCGGCCATATGAAGCGAGTCGCCGGGATCGGCTCCGCAGAGCTGATCCCGGCGCTTTCGTTTCGGCTCGGCGTTTGACCCGCATAGTGGGCCATGTTATCATGTAGAAGCAGCCGCCCGCGCAGTGCCGCAGGCGTAGATTTCCGGTTGGAGGAGCGATAGCATGAATGGTGCTGAGCTGCTGGTTCGCATCTTGCGTGAGCACGGGGTCACATTCGTGGCCACCCTGTGCGGGAATGGCCTGAACCCCTTTTACATGGCGGCGCGTCAGGCCGGCTTGCGCGTCGTGGATTCGCGTAACGAGCAAGCGGCCTCCTATCTGGCCGACGCCTATGCCCGGCTCACCCGCCGAATTGGTGTCTGCGCCGTCAGCAGCGGCATCGCGCACGTCAATGCGTTGAGTGGCGTGGTGAATGCCTACTATGACGGTGCGCCGCTGCTGCTGATCAGCGGCGAGAGCGCCACTATCCCCACCGGCCAGGGCAAGTTCCAGGAGCTGGACCAGCCAGCGCTGGCGGCGCCGGTGTGCAAGATGTCGGCGCGGGTGGAGCGGGTGCGTGATCTTGGCTTTTTGGCGCGCGAGGCGCTGCGACTGGCGCAGGCCGGGCGTCCGGGGCCGGTGCACCTCACCGTGCCGGTGGATGTGTTGGAGGCGAAGGTGCCGCCGGAGACAGAGGAGTGGGGACGTCCGTTCGCCTGGCAGCGCCCTGCCGTCCCTGCCGATCCAGCAACCGTCCAGCAGGCGGCGGAATGGATCGCCGCCGCGCAGAGCCCGCTTCTGGTCATTGGGTCCGGCGCTTTCTACGCGGGTGCCGGTGCAGAAGTGGCTCGTTTTCTGACACTAACCGATATCCCGGCGGTGACGCCGATCTGGGACCGCGGCATCGTGGACTCGCCGACGCCGCAGTTTTTTGGCGTCATTGGCGCGGCCAGCGGCGAGCCGCGATTGCTGGCGGAGAGCGACCTGATTGTGTTGTTGGGTGCGCGCACCGATTACCGCGTGGGTTATGCCCAGCCGACGGCGCTGCGCCCCGGCGCGCGGCTGATCCGCGTGGATGTGGACGCGCAAGAGCTGGCGCGGGGGACGGCAGCGGATCTGGCGATTCTGGGCGACCCTGCATCGGTGGTGGCCGCATGGAACCACCTCTGGGAGGCGCAAGGCTATGCCCGGCACACCGCCTGGCTGGCTGTCGCGCAGCGGCGCGCCGACGAGTTCCGCGCGCGGTGGCGTGATGTGCCCTCCGCGCCGCCGCTGACGGGACATCATATTGTGGAGGCGTTGCGGCCCTATGTGGCGCAAGAGGCAGTGTTGCTCATAGATGGCGGCAACATCGGCCAGTGGGCGCACATGCTCCTGGCGGTCGACCGCTACCCGGCGCACTGGCTGACCTGCGGCGCGAGCGCCGTGGTTGGCTGGGGGCTGCCGGGCGCGATGGCGGCGCGCCTGGCGTATCCCGACCGTCCGGTGATCCTCCTCTCGGGCGATGGCTCAATCGCCTTTACTATCGCCGAGTTCGAGGCGGCGACGCGGCAGGGGCTCCCCTTCGTCGTCGTGTTGGCGGATGACCAGGCGTGGGGCATTGTCGTCTGCGGGCAACGGCAGCGCTACGGCGAGTGCGGCGTGGTGGCGAGCTGTATGAGTGCGGTGCGCTATGACCTGGTGGCCGAGGGATTCGGCGCGCTGGGCATCCGCGTTGAGCACCCGGAGGAGATAGGGCCTGCCATCGCTCGCGGCCTGGCGGCAGAACGCCCTACGCTGATTCATGTGCCCATTCAGCCGGGCGGCCCAGCGGATTAGGGATTTGACACCATTGGCGGATCGGTTATGCTGATAGTGGGTGGCGGCGGATGGAGGACGGCTCAACACGCCACACGACGCGGTTGACCGGCTAGAGGTGCCAGCTACATGCGATCGTTGACCAACGCCGAACTGGCAGAACTGACCAGGCGGGAGTCTCGTCTCCGGCTCTTGCTCATCGTCGTGCTTCCCATAGGCGGAGCGCTGATGTGGCTGGCGCTGGATCGCATTGAGATCCTTGTAGCCTCTTTGATGGTTATGGCGATCGAGCTGGCGCTCCTCGGCTTGCAGAAGATCTGGCTCCGTTGGGGACGTCATCTGTTAGCCCTCGACTATGTTACCATGGTTATGGATGTGTTGGCCATTACCATCGGCCTGCACTTTCTGGGTGGCGCAGAGTTCCCGTTTGATTGGATTTATGCGGTGATGCTGGCATCCATTTCGATCGCACGCGGTATGGGCACTGGCCTGATCATGGCGCAGTGGTGTACTTTGGCCTATGGGGCGTTGCTATGGGCCGAATACACCGGGGCGCTGCCGCACATGGCGCTCTTCCCGATCTTTGTTGCCTCTCCTCTCTACAACAACTCGCAGTATGTGATCGCCAAGCTGATCTCCAACGCGGCGATCTTTAACCTTGCCGCACTCAACGCCGCGTTCTTTTCCGCGACCCTCCAGCACAAGGTGGAGGAGCGGACGCGCGAGCTGCGGCGGGCGCAGGCGCAATTGCTACACTCGCAGAAGCTGGCAAACCTCGGACAGCTCGCCGCCAGCTTGGCGCATGGTTTTGCCAGCCCGGTGACCGGCATTCGTGGCTCGGCGGAGCTGTTGTTGGAGGAATTGCCTCCCGGAAGCTCATCCTATCGTCGTGTGGAGCAGATTCTGCACTGGAGCGATCATCTGGCTCGCATCCTAGATAGGCTGCGCAACCTGGCGCGCCCGCCGGAAGAGGTGAGAAAGCCGGTGGATATTAACCAGGTTGTGCGGAATGTATTGGAACTGGTGGAAAAGCTGCTGAGGCAGAGCCGGGTGGTTGTGCAGGAGCAGCTTGCGCCGGACTTGCCGCTGGTGGTTGGGGCTGCGCCGCAGCTCGAAGAGCTGGTGATGAACCTGGTGATGAACGCGCGGGACGCGATGCCAGATGGTGGCACTTTGACCATCACCACGACGCGAGAGGATGGCTTTGTCCGGCTTGTGGTGCGCGATACGGGCATAGGGATGACGGCGGAGGTACAGCGCCATCTCTTTGAGCCATTCTTCACCACCAAGGGTAAACAGGGTACCGGCCTAGGGTTGAATATCTGCCGCCAGATCGTGGTGGATCACGGTGGGCGCATCTCCGTGCAGAGCGCTGATGGGCAGGGGACCGCCTTCACCGTTGATCTGCCGCTGCGCGGCGAAGAGTGGCGCCGCCTTGTGCGCTAGAGCGTGGCGTGATGGACCTGCCACGCTGCGCGTAACCCCGACTCGATGGCTCCTTGGATCCAGCCGTGCGTTAGCGAGGCATGTTCCCCCGCAAAGTAGAGCCGTCCCTCCGGCGCGATGATCTGCTCATACAGCAGCGATTGCTGGCCCGGGTCAAAGAGGGCAAAGGCGCCCGCCGCAAAGGGATCTTCGTCCCATATCTTGGAGGTACCGCCCTCGGCTTCTTGCCTGATCTGCGGGTGGATGCGCGCTACGTTCTCCATTGCCCGCGTCACCCGCTCCCCCGGCGGCAGCGCCAGCCAGCGCCGCGCATCCTCCGCCCAGGTGTAGCTCGCCAGAAGAATGCCGCGCCGCCCCTCCTGCGGGTAGCTGGGATAGAACACGTTGCGAATGGGGAGATCGGTGACCGTCCAGCCGCCCTGTATTCCCTCGTCCTCTTCCCAGAAGCGCCGCCGGCATTGCAGCACGATCTTGCCTGCCGAATCATAATGCAGCTCGCGGATCGCCTGCTGCTTGCCGCGCGAGAGCGGCTGTAGCATCTCCACGTGGCGCAACGCCGCGAAAGGTAGAGTGAGGATCACTGCGTCGCCGCGCAGTTGCCGCGGCGCGCCGAGCACGCTGTAATGCGCCGTTGCGCCGTCCGGCGTCTGGTCCACCGCCATCAGCCTAGCACCAAAGTGGATGCGCTCCTGCAGTGCTGGCAGAAAAGCGTTGGGCAGTTGATCCATCCCGCCGGGGATCTGGACGAGGTCGCGATAGTAGCCGCCCAGCTCTTCGCGCAGCAACTCCAGCGCCGACGAGTTCATCAGCGATTCCTGGTTTTGCAGCAGGCCGAACATCTCGATCGCCGCCGCCGACCACCCTTGTTCGAGCAGCAGCGCGCGGACCGAGTAGCCGTCGTAGCGCACCAGCCGGCGCTCCATCTCGTCGTCCGACATCTGCCCCAGGTCGCGCCGCAATCGCGCCAGCGTCTGCTCCCAGAGCGCGCCGACTGTTCGCCCCTGTTCGGGTGGCAAGACGGCAAAGCCCAGCCGCACCGGATCCGCCTCGACGTCGGCGATGCGATGGCGTTGGCCATGCAGGTAGTAGTAGGCGCGCGGGTTATGCAACCGAAAGTCGGCCACCGGCAGGGCGAATTTGCGCACATACGCCATCGTCAGGGTGTGGCAGCGCGGGATGCGCATAGCGCCGACATCGGCATAGAGGCCGGGGCTAAAGGGTTCGCGCAGCGTGCAGATGCGCCCGCCCACACGTGCCCGCGCTTCCAGGATCACGGGCTCATGGCCGGCGCGCCGCAGCTCATAGGCGGCGACGAGGCCCGCCATCCCCGCGCCGACCACGATGACACGGCGCGGCGCGCCCGTCCGGGGCGGCAGGCCGCGCTCGATGATCGCCAGGTACTCCTCACACGTCAGGGGCATATGAGGCCCTCATCATCCGCCACCGTTACGATCCCCGCCACCGGCTTCATCTGCTCGATCACCTCGTCTGGGACCTTGACATACAGCCCCTCCGCCTCCACCGCCACTGTGCCATCGGCCAGGCGGATCTCGCCCCGGGCGATCATAGTACGGCTGCGCATCTGCGCCATCTCGCCGATTACCGTCATCTCCTCGCCCAACGGCACCGGCTTGCGGTAGCGGATCTCCAGCTTGGCGGTGGTCATCCAGACATGGTAGGCATTCGCCACACGCCCCAGCGTCTCGTCCAGCAACGTGGCGATGATGCCGCCATGCAACACGCCGGGGTAGCCCTGGTGTTCGTCGCGCGGCGTGAAACGTGCCGTAACCTTTCCGTTGCCATCCTGATAAAAGGCGAGCTTCAGGCCGATGGGGTTTTCCAGGCCACAGACAAAACACATGCGCGAGTTGGGCTGTCTTTCCATGATGTGATCTGCTCTCCTAGGTCTGCACGCCGGCGCATTCCGGCCGCGCCGAGTGAGGGCTCATGACGATGATGTGTTCTTGCATGGAGGCACATATCGCCTTGCTGTCGACCACGGACGATTATATCTGTCAAGCAAGAGGATGCCAAACGGCCAACGCGAGAAGGCGAGTAGTCAGAATGAGGCGTCGCATCTAGAGCGGCACACGCCGTCGCCGATATTCGACGTTGCCTTCCAGGTATGTTATACTGGAATTGTGTAGCGCGGGGATTCGGGCAGATAGATCGCAATGGCTCGATCTACTCGGCCAGGGAACCACCCGACTCCGTTGGGTGGCAGGAGAGCTGCAAGTGCGCCGGATGGGGGGATTGCCCAATAGTCGTGACGAAGGTCGTTGCACAGATGCCTAGTCAGCCATAAGGAGGCAGTGAATATGTCTCGACCAACGGAATCGAACATAGCGGCCAGTTTCCTCAAAATCCACGACATTATCACGCGCGGTCTGACGGTCTCGATCGAGACCGTGCAAAGAGCGCGTCAACATGGTTTCCAGGACAAGCATAGTCGAGAAGGGCTTTTCAACTACATTCGTGCTCTCTCCTCTGTGCTGCACTCGCATCACCTGACCGAAGACGAAGTGGCGTTTCCCTACTTCCGGGACAGGCTGCCCGAAGCCCCGTTTGACACACTGATCGAGTGGCACCGGGAAATGGTCGTCATACTGGACGAGATCAAGCTGGCCGTAGAAGAGTGTGAAAAGGGCGATCAGCTCGAGAGTGGCCTCAGGGATCTCGAGGCTGCGTTGGCCAAGCTGGACGAGTCGTGGCAACCCCACATTCAGATGGAGATGGACGAGTTCATTGCCAAGGCAGACGCGCTGGTTCCTGTTGAGGAACAGCTCAGGCTGGTGCGGCGGTTCACAGAGCACGGGCTGGAGATTGCTGTGCCGCATTACTTGACGGTTCCCTTCCTGCTCTACAACCTGCCTCCAGAAGATAGGGCGGTGTTTTCACGTGAGCTGCCTGCGGAAATGATTCAGAGGCTTGTTCCTGTTGTCTGGAAAGAGCGGTGGGAGTCCATGCGGCCGTACCTATTGGCATAGGGTGGGTGCCGTCTGCCTGACGGCTGATTGAGCCCGAGCCGGTTTGCGCCGTGCTGGATCGGCCCTTCTGCCGGGCCTTCCGCGCTGAGCAAGAGCCATGCGAGCCGCTGACAAACCGCGGTGCCTGGCTGGCATACCACAACACGGAGCGCCCGCACCAGGGCTATCGTAACCTGGGCCGAAGACCTATCGAGACGATTGATCTGTACTTGTCTAGTGTAAAGGAAGAAAGCTAGTAATACATCTCCGCACGTAGCAGTGGTATGATGACACCACTACGAAGGGGAGGACGACATGACGGCGGAAGAGAAGCTGGCACGGCAACAATTGAGCGTACTGGATCTGGCCCAAGCCCTCGGCAACGTGAGTGAGGTCTACCGCCAGCACGACGTCTCCAGGACGCAGTTCTACCAGTCGGTGCAAGCGCTGTAGGCTGACTTCGCATACAGATGATACGCATGGGCCATCTCCCCACCCACCGCGTTGACTATGCCGCCGTCGCGCAACGAGGTCGCTGGCTCTCGCATCCGGTGCTCGGCGACCCGTCGTTCGACGCCTTCCAGCGGCATCCCGGGAATCCGATCTGTCGCGGCGTCGTTGGCCTGGAGTGGCCGGTGAACGGCTTTCTCTTTGCAGACCCGGCCTCCAGGCACTGGTATCTCTATGTCGGCCACTACCCGAGAGGCTATGCGTCCGGGCCGGACAAGTCGCCTTCGGTCTGTACCGTGTTTCGCTCCACGGACGCTGGTGCGAGCTGGGAGCCACTCGGCCCGATCTTCCCACCGGAGCCGTTCTACTTTCGGGGCGACGAGTTGCCGGTGAGAAGCGCACCGGATGTGTCCGTAGTCTATGCGGACGGGCGCTATCACATGGCCTATGACTGGTCGCTGCAGAGCGCGACATGGGATAACATCCGTTCGCACCGCAGCGGCATCGGGTATGCATGGAGCGACCGACCGGAAGGGCCGTTTCAGCGTCACCCGGAGCCGATCCTGCGCAACGATTGGGTGGCGCGGCAGCCGATCCTGGGCAAGTATGACCGGCTCTATGCGACGACGCTGATTCGCCGCGCCGAGGATTGGCTGCTGCTGACCATCATGGATTCTGGCCCGCACTATGCGTGGGGGCTGGTGGGGATGATCGCCGACCGGCCCGAAGGCCCGTATCGCGACCTGACGCCGCTCTTTCATGTGGAGGGAGATGGCTACCAGCCGCCGCTGACGGAGTACTTTCCCGCGTTTGTGCACGACGACTGGATCTATGCGCCGTCCACGTCAGTGGCGCGCAACCGCAACTTTCAGATGATCCAGCGCGCGCCGCTGGCGGACGCGATGCGGCCGGAGGC
>JAIOAV010000091.1 GCA_019873665.1 Chloroflexota bacterium | reverse complement strand
GAGCGGAAGGGATATTCGCCTGAGCAAGCTCCTTGCTGCGGAGCGGAAAGCGGTGGTGGTGGCCATAGATCACGGCCAGACCTTTGGGCCGATGGCTGGCCTGGTTGATTTCCCTGCAGCGGCTGAGCGCCTTCGCGAGGCAGATGGAGTGTTACTGGCCCCGCAAATGGTGCGGTTCTCTGGTGACTTGTTCTATGGCCCCAGTCGCCCGGCGCTGATTGTCCGGCTGAACTGGAACACGATCCATTGCGAGCCATGGCATTACCAAGAGGCACACATCGTCAAGGCCTATTCGGTCAGCTCCGCTGTGGCGGCGGGCGCCGACATCGTGTTGGCGAGCCTGGTGTTGCACACCGGCAGCGAGGCGGACGATGCGCGCAACGTCGAGCAATTTGCCCGTATCGTCGAGGAGACGTATGATTTGGGCATGCCGCTCATCGGCGAGGTGTTCCCGGTCGGCGGATTGCGTTCTCGTCCGGATGAATTCCATGACTATATCAAAAAGACGTGCCGCATCATCTGTGAGCTGGGCACAGACGCCATCAAAACCTTCTATACGGGCGAACGTTTCGCCGAGGTAACCGAGGGCACGCCGATCCCCGTGCTGGCGTTGGGCGCGGAAAAGATGGAGCGGGAGGTTGACGCGCTACAGTTGGCACACAGGGCGGTGCAGGCAGGAGCCGCCGGCGTCGTCTTTGGTCGCAACGTCGTCCAGGCGAGGAGTCCGGCGCAATTCCTGCACGGTCTCAAGGCGGTGGTACGTGGACAAATGACCCCGGACCAGGCCGCTGCGGAATACGGGCTAGTGTAAAAGTCTTGTTCTTCGAAAGGAGCCGATCATGAAGCATCGTCCAGACTTGCTGAGTGCCGAGTCGCCCAAGGGGATCGAGATCATCCAGCTCACCACCGAGACGGATGTCCCGAGCAGCCACGTCTATATGGAAGCGCAGATCTTTACGCTCGATTCCAAGCGCTTTGTGCTGCACCGTTCCGCCACCGCACACGGTGGCGATCAGCACGACCCCAAGCATCAATACCTGCTGTGCGACCTGGAGGACAACTGCAAACTGACCCCGCTGACGCACGAGGTGGGCGTAACCGCCCCTTCGGTTTCGCCCGACGGCAAATATCTCTACTATTTCATCAACGAGACGGTGGTCGGCGGCGGCAAGCTGACGCTCAAGCGTGTGGGCCTCGATGGCAGCGATCGGCGCACGATCATAGTGATAGATTCGCCATTGCCTGGCACCGACGGCTTTCGCCCCAGCCATATCTACTCGCTCTCCACGATCTCATCCGATGGCAAGCGGTTGGCGCTCCCCGCGCACATGGGCGACGGCAGTGTGGCGGACGCGCCTTTCGGGCTGATGGTCTTTGACCTGGAGAAGGCTACCGTGCAGGTGATCCTCTCCGGGCAGAGCTGGTGCAACATCCATCCGCAGTACTCCCGCTCGCTGGACCCGGAGCAATCGCACGACATTCTGGTGCAGGAGAACCACGGCAATACGCACGACGCCGCTGGCAACATCGTGGTGCTGGTCAGCGGTGATGGCGCGGATATCCATGTCATCCGCGACGACGGCACGAATTTCCGTGACATGCCGTGGGGGCGCGACGGTAACGAGTTCTGCCAGGGGCATCAGTGTTGGCGTGGCCGCAGCAACTGGGCGGTCACCAGCACCGGCACGAGACAGCCGCACGAGCAGCAACTTATCGAGAGCCAGCCGGTGCCACATGTCGGCCACATCGGGCTGAAACACCCCGCCGGGCACCGTAATGATCTGAGCCGCACCTTTCCCGGCCCCAACTTTTTCCACTTTGGCACCGACATCGAGGGCAAGTATCTCATCACCGATGCCGGACCGCAGGATGGCGGCGGCAGGCTCTTCTTTGCCAAGTTTGGCGTGCCGGGCCAAGACCCGCTGATGGACTGGACGTTCCTGATCAACCCGCGCAACTCATGGAAGAAGGAATCGCACATTCACCCCTTCCTCTCGCCGAACGGCAAGCTGGGCTTTTTCAACTCTGATGAATCGGGCATCCTGCAGGCCTATATGGTGCGCGGGCTGGAGAACCTATAAGCCGGGCCGGGGAACGCAGGCATTCGCATCAAGCGCAGCGAGGACTTGCGCTACAGTGTCGCTCACGGGGGCGCAGGGATTCTGGATCGCTCTGCGCCCTTTGTTTTGGCAAGGAGTCGGCTATGCTTTTCAGTGTCAAGGAGGTGGATCGGGCATTCTACGCCGCGCATCTGACAGATTTTCTCCCCGCACGAATGATTGATGTGCACACCCACGTCTGGCTGAGTGCGCACAGCGGCCTGCCCAGGAGGCAAGTGCGCGGAGCCAAGTGGCCCGCGCGAGTGGCGCAAGAGTGCCCGATCGAGGACCTGCTGGAGACCTATCGGTTGATGTTCCCGGACAGGGAGGTCACGCCGCTGATCTTTGGCTCGGCGCGGGAAGATGTGGTCTTTGGTGAGGCGAATGGCTATGTCAGCGCGTCGGCAAAGAGACACGGTCTCCCTGCGCTCTTGCTCAGCACGCCGGAGTGGTCCGCGGAGGAGCTGGAACGTGAGGTGATTGCGGGCGGCTTTCTCGGCCTCAAGCCCTATCTGAGCTATGCCCCGGCACACATCCCTGAGGATCAGATCACCATCTATGACTTTCTGCCGCGTCATCACCTGGAAGTGGCAGATGCACATGGCTGGATCGTCATGCTGCATATCCCGCGCCCGCTGCGGCTGCGCGACCCGCTCAACCTGCAACAGATGCTAGAGATCGAGCGCCACTATCCGCGCCTGCGCCTGATCATTGCGCATATCGGCCGCGCTTATTGTATCGAGGATGTGGGCAATGCCTTTGACGTCCTGCGCGAGACGGAGCGGATGCGCTTCGATTTCAGCGCGAACACGAACGCGCAGGTGATGGAGCTGCTCATCCGCGCAGTGGGGCCGCAGCGCGTCCTCTTTGGCAGCGACCTGCCGATCCTGCGCATGCGGATGCGCCGCATCTGCGAGAATGGACGCTATATCAACCTCGTGCCGCCGGGGCTCTATGGCGATGTCAGCGACGATCCGCACATGCGGGTTGTGAGCGCAGAGGAGGGGGAGCGTCTTTCCTTCTTTATGTATGAGGAGCTATACGCTTTTCGCCGCGCTGCCGAAGCGACCGGCCTGACGCGGGCCGAAATCGAGGATGTGTTCTATGGCAATGCGGCGCAGCTCTTGGCGGAGGCGCGTGGCGCCGGTGACGCGTAGCGGATGACATGTCCCGCTGGGGTGGCCGGGATGACAGGGGAACCATGAAGGGAGATCTATGACCACAGACAAGCCGATCCGCGTGGGGGTTGTCGGGCTGCGGCGGGGCGAGGGCTTCGCCCGGGGCGCCGGGCCGCATCTGGGGATGCAGTTGGTGGCCCTATGCGACATCTGGGAGGAGCGGCTGTTGCCGTTGGGCAAGGCGCTGAATGTCGCCACCTACACCGACTATGACCGCTTCCTGGAGCGCGATATAGACGCGGTGATCCTGGCGAACTATTTCCACCAGCATGCGCCCTTGGCCATCAAGGCGCTGGCGGCAGGCAAGCATGTCATGTCCGAGACCTCGGCCTGTTTCACCCTCAAGCAAGGCGTGGAGCTGATCGAGGCAGTGGAAAAGAGCGACCGCATCTATATGTTTGCCGAGAACTACCCGTACATGGTTTTCAACCAGGAGATGCGGCGGCTCTACCAGGCAGGCGTCGTCGGCGAGTTCCGCTATGGTGAAGGGGAGTATGTGCACCCGATGGCCGCGGAGGAGGCGAATCGGCTTGCCCCCGGTGTGAACCACTGGCGTAACTGGCTGCCAGCCACCTACTATAACACGCACTCGCTGGCGCCGGTGATGTATATCACCGACACGTGGCCGGTGCGCGTGAATGGTTTTGTGATCGCCCGCGACTGGCAGGATGAGCAGTATAACCGCACGGCGAAGCGGAACGATCAGGCTTCTGTGATCATGGTGCGCATGGACAACGGCGCCATGGTCAAGCTGTTACAGGTGGGGTTGCGCGGCCATGGCGTGTGGGTCCGCATTCACGGCAACCGGGGACTGATGGAGAACCTGCGGTGGGGCAACACGGCCATGTTGCGGGTGCGTCGCGAGCCATTCGACAAGGAGCCGGGCGAGCCGGTGGAGCAGATCTATACGCCGGAATTCCCCGTTCATCACCAGGAGGCAACGCGCGCCGGGCATGGCGGCGGTGACTTTTTCATGGACTATCACTTTGCGGAGGCGATCCGCCGCCACGAACCACCCTATCTCGACGTGTATCGCGGTGTGGCGATGTCCATCGTCGGCATCTTGGCGTATCGCTCAGCGCTGGACGGCTCTAATACTGTCGTCGTGCCCGATTTCCGCGACAAGGCGGTGCGCGCGCAGTATGCGAATGATGACTGGTCGCCCGATCCCACCACCCATCGCGACGGGGATCCGTGGCCCAGCGTGCTGGGGCCGTTGGAGCCGACCACAGAGGGTCTGGCGTATGCGCGAGAGGTGTGGCGCGAGATGGGCTACAAGGGCGAGTAAGCGGACAAGTCCGGAAGCGCGCCGCTGCCGCCATCTGGGTGCTTTACGGCACCGCGCTGGGAGGGCGTAGCGAATGGATCTCTTGCTGGGGCTGGATGTGGGCACGACGGCGACCAAGGCGCTGCTGTGCGATCTGCATGGCCGCGTGATCGCCTCTGCCAGCTATACATATGGCCTGTTGACGCCGCAACCCAAGTGGGTGGAGCAAGACCCGGAAGAGCTCTGGCACGGCGTGGTGGAGACGATCCGTGCTGTCCTGCAACAAGTGGGGAAGGGACATCGCGTGCTAGCGCTGGCGCAGGCCTCCCAGGCGGGCACGACGATCCCGGTGGATGCGGCGGGACAGCCGCTGCAGCACGCCATCAGTTGGATGGATGCACGCGGCGCGGCGGAGGCAGCGCATGTGGCGCAGGTCTGGGGCGCGGAACGACTGCGCGAGATGACCGGTTGGGCGCTGTGGGCAGGCTTGCCGTTGCAGCACATCGCCTGGCTGCGGCAGAATCGCCAAGCGCTCTTTGCGGCGACGCGGCGATTCTTGTTCGTGAATGATTTCATCACCTTCCGGTTGACCGGCCGTTATTGCATGAACGCTTCCGACGCGGGCATCACCCAGTTGATGAACGTGGCGACGCGTGATTGGGATGAGCGCCTGCTGGCGTTGGCGGGGGTCCAGCGGGCACATCTCTCGCCGATATGCCCGTCGGGCGTTGTCGTGGGGACTGTCACGCCCGAAGCGGCGGCAGCAGCCGGGCTATCGCCGGAAGTGCTCGTCGTCAACGGCGCGCACGACCAATATTGCGCCGCCATCGGCGCGGGCGTTACCGCGCCCGGGGATGTGCTCCTCTCCAGCGGCACGGCGTGGGTCATCGTGGCCGTGCCGGAGAGCCTGGAGGTGGCGTTGCGCAGCGGTATGAGCGTCAGCCCGCACCCGATTGAGGGACAATGGGGCGTGCTCCGCTCGCTTGGCGGGGTCGGCGCGTCGTTGGAATGGTTCATTGATCAACTGTATGGCGGCAAGGAGGCAGGTGACCAACGCGTGCGCCTGTATGATGATGTTAACGCCGGTGCGGCGCGTTCCGCGCCGGGCGCAGGGGGGCTGCTTTTTGTCCCGTTTGGCGGGCATCTGGCGACGCTGGGCACGGGACGCGGCGGCTTTGTCGGGTTGTCGCTGGCGCACACGCGCGATTGTATGGCGCGCGCGATCATGGAAGGGATCGGGTTCGAGCTGCGCTGGTATCTGGACGAGCTGCGTGCGGCGGGGCTGAAGGTGGCCGAGCTCAAGATGGTGGGCGGCGCGGCGCGCAGTCCGGTGTGGCCGCAGATCGTGGCTGATATCACCGGCTTGCCCGTGGTGCTGCCTGCGGTCAAGGAGGCTGCGGCGTGCGGGGCGGCCATCCTCGCCGGCGTCGGCGCTGGCGTCTTTGCCGATGTGGCAGCAGGGTCCGCGGCGTTTCATGGCGATGCGGCCCATCTGCAACCGGAAACAACACGACGGGCAGTGTATGACGCCCAGTTGCCGCGGTATCAGGCGCTGGTGCGATTTCTTGGCGAACAGATGCCATCGGGCTACGACGAGGGAGAAGAGAGGTAAAGAGAATGGTGCAAAAGGAGATCGGCCTCGGCATCGCGGGACTGGGGCTGGGCACGTTGCTCATGCGTATCAACAACGATCCCACCTCCCGCCTGCAGGTGCGCGGCGTGTATGAGCCGGACAGGGCGCGGCTGCACCAGCGTTATGACGTCGGCAAGAGCGTGGCGGCGCTGTTGGAAGAGTTCGGGGTGGATTATGCTGCCGATTGCTATAAGGATATGCTGGCGCGCCCCGATATTGACGTGGTGGGCATCTTCTCCCCGTGTGTGTATCACTATGAGCAGATCAAACAGGCGCTGTTGGCAGGTAAACATGTGATCGTAACCAAGCCGATGGTGGTGTCGCTGGATGAAGCACGCGAGATCGTGGAGCTGGTGGATCGCACCGGGCTCAAACTCCTCGTGGCGCAGAGCATGCGCTGGAACAGCATGTTCCGCGCCATCCACGCCCTGCACGAGGCGGACAAGCTGGGCAGGATCATGCTGGCCGAGGCATACTATGTCCACGACATGCGCCCCGTGATGGATCGTTCCCCCTGGCGCTATCAGATTCCACAGGATTTCATGTATGGCGGCGTGTGCCACCCTGTGGACCTACTGCGCTGGTTCCTAGGCGAGGTGGACGAGGTGTTTGCCTATGGCAGCCATGGCGGACTGGACACACGCTATCCGGCGGACAAGCAGAACAACTTTATCATCTCGCTCAAATACCAAAACGGCGTGATCGCTCGCGTCCTCGGCGCGTATGATATCATCCACCCGCCGGCGCTCTGGCATCGCCCCTTTCACGGGGTGGGGCTGGCGCTCTATGGCACCAAAGCGTCCCTTTTCAATGACCGCATCGTCTACGAGTACTACGGGCAGGGCAAGCCTGTTGAGGAAGCCATCACGCCGGCTGACGAAAAGGAAGACCACGCCGGTGAGACGATGGGATTCCTGAAGCACTTTGAGCAGTGTCTTGTCAACGGCGCCAAGCCGCTGGTGGATGTGCGCGACGGCGCACAGGTGGTCGCCATCTGCTCCGCGTGTTGGGATTCCATCCACACCGGTCAGCCGGTGAAGGTTACACGCGAATTCCAGCGGTAGAGAGAGTACGCAGCTAAACTCAGGAAGGAGATCGGACATGCCGAATGCGAAAAAGGCGCAGGTAGGGCTGCTGGGCCTGATGATCGAGCTCTATGACATCTGGCCGGATATCAAGGTGAACATGACCCAGTTCGGGCAAGAACTGGTCAAGACGCTGTCACCCTTTGCCGATGTCGAGTTTCCGGGTGTATGCAACACGCGCGAGCAGGTGGATGCCGCGGTGGCGGGCTTTGAGGCCAGCGGCAAGGACCTGATCATGGTCGTCTGCCTGACGTATGCGCCCAGCCATATCGCGCTCCCCGCGTTGCTACACACCCGGTTGCCGATCCTGATCTTCAACACGCAGGAGATGTACGCCGTCACCCAGGATACGCGGTCGGCGGACACGACCAAGAATCATGGCATGCATGGCGTGCAGGATCTGGCAAATGTCCTCTTGCGCGCCGGCCGGGAGTTCCACCTGGTCACCGGCCACTATCGGGACCCCCGCACACTGGAGCAGATCACGGAATGGTGCGACGCCGCGCGGCTATCCCGTTTCATGCACCATCTGCGCATCGGCCTCATCGGCTACCCGATGGAGGGCATGGGCGACTTTGGCATTGACGAGACCGCCTTTCTGGCGCAGATCGGCGTGCAGGTATCGCACATCGCGATGAAAGAGCTGGCACAAAAGGCACAGGCAGCGCCAGCGGAAGCTATCGCCCGGCAAATGGCATTCGATCGGCAGCATTTCCAGATTCAGGAGGGGATCACGGCGGCTGAGCATGAGGCCAGCTCCCGGCTGGAATGGGCATTGCGTGAGATGTTACAGGCGCGCGGCATGCATGGCTTTGCCTCGCACTTTCTCGCCGTGGGCGAAGATGGCTGGCTGGATACCCTCCCCTTCCTGGCATCGGCCAAGCTGCTGGGCGAGGGGTATGGCTTTGGCGGCGAGGGAGATGTAACCAGCGCGGCGGCGGGTGCGATGATGGCCGAGCTGACCGGCGCCGCCAACTTTACCGAGATGTTCAGCATGGATTTTGCCGGCAATGCGGCCCTGATGATGCATATGGGCGAGGGAAACTGGCGGATGGCCCGTCAAGATGAGCCGATCCGTCTCCTGCGTAGCACGCTGGGGCTGGTGTCGGTGCGAGTGGATCCGCTGCTGCTCGCCTTTAGCCTGCAGCCAGGGGACGCGACGCTGGTCAGCCTGACAACCCTGGCGAATGGTCGGCTCAAGTTCGTGGTGGCGGAAGGGCGCGTGCTGGATTTCCCGTATGTGTCGGACCTGGGTCGCCCCCATTACAAGTTCCAGCCGAACGGCGACCTGAGCGACTTTTTGACGCGCTTCAGCCTGGAAGGCGGCTCGCACCATCAGGCGCTCTCCTATGGCCACTGGGCGAGCACCGTGGAAAAGATCGCGCGCCTGCTGGAGATTGACTGTGCGCGGGTATCCTGAGGCAGGAGGCGTGCGATGAGCGAGTTGACAGGACGTGCGCGTCTGCTGCGCGTTTTCCGGCAACAGCCGGTGGATCGGATTCCGGTTTCGCCTTTTATCCACATCAACTATGTCCGCGAGTTCTTCGGCTCGCACGATGTGGACTATGTGGCCAGGACACCCGAGGTGTACCGGCACTTTGGCTTTGATATCATCCATCGCAACTGCTCCCCGACCTATGAGCCACTGGGGCCGGCGGGCCTGGATTGGCAGATCGAGAAAGCCGTCCGGCGGCAGGGGCGAGACGAGACCACAACGACGGTGATTCGCACACCTGATGGAGAGCTGCGCGCAGTCGAGGCGTTGCGCTGGGTGTACGAGTACGACGCGGAGAACTCGTTGGTCGAATACCCGATAAAAGAGGAAGCGGACCTGGAGCTGATGGTGCGCTATCTGCCGTCCGTCCCCGCGGTGGACATGTCCGACATCGCGCGCGCTCGCGCCGCCGTCGGCGAAGAGGGGGTGATCGCGCCGTGGACTCAGGGCGCTTTCAACCTGCTCGCCGCCTACTATCGCAAGCTCGACGATCTGCTGCTGGATGCGGTCTCGAATCCGCCCTTCTACCACCGCCTGATGGAGTTCTGCCTGGCGCGCTACATGACCTTCGTGCAGCAGATGATTGACGCCGGTGTGGATATCATCAGCTATGCCGGGAATATCGCCAATGCCAAGCTCCTCAGCCCCGCCTTCTTTCGGGAGTATATCTGGCCCTACGAGAAACGTTTCATAGATTTTATCCAGAGCCAGGGGGTCGCCGTGCTCTACCACAACTGCGGCTATGCCCGAAGGCTGATCCCGCTTTACCCCAGCCTGGGGATGCGCGCGTACGAGTCGCTGACGCCGCCCCCCTATGGCGACACGATCCTGTCGCAGGCGGTGCAGGTCTTTGGCATGGGGACCACCCTTTCCGGCAACATTGATCAGCTCGACCTGCTGCGCAAGGGGACACCGGACGAGATCGCGGCAGCGGTGCGCGAGGTGCTGGACACGGTGCGCGGGCGCTGCCACTTTGTCCTGGCCACGACCGACTATTTCAACGAGAACACGCCGCATGACAACATCCATGCGCTGGCGGAGGCGGGGCATCGCCACGGCAGGCAATAGGTGTGTGAGCCCACGCTTCTGGAAAGTCGCGTGGTTGTGAGGAGGATGATGTCAAAACGCTATGTAACCGATCTGAAGGGATATAGCGGGCCGGTGGACGACATCTCGCCGTACCACTATTATCAGCATATCTACTGGAACCTGCGCGGCAAATGGCGGCGCATCCTTTACGACTGGACGCGGCGCGCGCCCGCCGATGCGACCGCTAGGATCACCCCGACGCAGACGATGGCCGGCGAGAGGGTAACCCTATCGTTGGAGATCATTTTGGGCAAGACGCCGCTCGGTCCCGGCGGCCGCATCGCCGTGTATTTCCCCATGTCATTCGGCGGCATTGGCTGTGCCGGGGCGCTGTCCGCCTTTCAGGGGCCGGATGGTGAGCGCGGCTATGGCGCGCGCATCACGTCGCATGCGTCGTGCGATGGCGTGAGTCTCATAACGTTGGTGCACTCGACCGGCTCAGTGTTTACGGTGGTCGAGGTCATCGTCGCCGAGGGAACGCTGGCGGCAGGGGACGTGGTAACCATCCTCATCGGAGATCCGGCGTGCAAGCCGCCGATGGTGTGCGAAAAGGCCAAGACGTTCCCCTTCCGCGTGGCGATAGATCACGCAGGTGATGGCGAGTTCCGCCCTGTCCTGCCGCATCCCTCGGTGACAAATGTCGGCCATCAGGCACACTATCTGCGCTGCTTTGCGCCGGCGACGCCCCGGGTGGGCGAGCGGTTCGCCATTCATGTCGTGGCCGCCGACCTCTGGAATCACAATCCGTCGCACGTGCATCAGGGGCAGCTGACTATCACCGCTACTGGCGGCGAGATCAGCGGCCCACGCACGGTCACTTTCCCGTTGGAAGCGCATGGCAGCCTCGTTGTGCCCGGCCTTGCCGTGCAGTCCAGCAGCGTCACTCGTATCCAGGTGTGTGATGAGACCAACGGCCTGATGGGCCAGACAAACCCCATCTGTCCTGAGGCGGCACCCGCAGGGCTTTCCCTCTACTATGGCGAGATTCACAGCCACACCGAGCTTTCCGACGGCAGTGGCACGCCGGAGGATAGCTACCGCTGGGCGCGCGATGTAGAGGGGCTCGATTTCGCGGCGCTGGCCGATCACTTTGAGGATGGGCAATCGTACAACTATACCCTGGCGGACAAGTGGCACATCACGCGCGAAGTGACCGAAGCATTCCACAGGCCAGGCGAGTTCGTCACGCTCCTCGGTTACGAGATCGGCACGTTGGAGGCGCATCGTAACGTCTACTTTGCCGATGGCGTCGGGCGGATGATCGTGGAGGGGCCGGGTGGTGAAAAGGTAACGATGGATAATGTCTATGCCAAGCTGGCGGAGACCGACTATATCCTCATCCCCCACGCGCCCAAGTTTCATGGCATCAACTGGCATCGTCCACACGACCCTGATCACCAACGCCTGGTGGAGATATGCTCCTGGTGGGGCGTTTCGGAGGAGGGTGGCCCGCTTTCGGTGCAGGAGGCACTGGATCTCGGCTACAAGTTCGGCTTTACCGGCGGCACGGACAACCACTATGCCGAGGCGGGCAACCCCTACTATGGCGGCATCACCGGCGTTTATGCGGCCAGCCTGACGCGCCGCGCGATCTTTGACGCACTTATGGCACGGCGCACCATCGCTACCACCGGTCCGCGCATGATCATCACCTTTGCGCTCAATGGCGCGCTGCTCGGCAGCGAGCTGACATTGGCGGCGGACATGCCGCGTCATATCGCGGCGCGTGCTATCACGGTCGAGCCGGTGCAGGCGGTGGAGGTGATCCGCAACGGCGAGGTGGTGTGCGCCGTCGCAGGCGAGGGTCGCCGCGACGTGCCGCTATTATGGACCGACACGCAGAACCTGCAACCGCTCGCGCCACCGCGCCAGATGTCGGACGAGTGCTTCGCCTATTACTACCTGCGCGTGCGCACTGTCACCGGCACGCTGGGGTGGGCCAGCCCGATATGGGTACATCTCGACAAGGAGGCATGATGGGCATCAAGGTCGGCATGGTGGGTGTGGGCGCTTTTGCGCAGTCGTTCATCCGATTGTATCAGGCACACCCGTTGGTGGATGAGATCGTGCTCTGCGATATCAACGCGGCGCGCCTGGCAGAGAATGCCGCCAAGTACGACATCCGCAAGACCAGCCCCTCGCTGGAGCATCTTTGCACTACAGACGTGGATGCCGCCGTCATCATCACGCAGCCGTGGCTGCATGCCTCCCAGGCGATGCAGGCATTGCGCGCGGGCAAGCACGTCTACTCGGCAGTGCCGACCGGCATGTCGGTGGCCGAGGTGGCGGAACTGGTCAAAACGGTAGAGGAGACGGGTCGCATCTACATGCTGGGCGAGACGAGCTATTATTACCCGGCGACGATCTACTGCCGCACGCAGTATGCCAGGGGCGCTTTCGGACGTATCGTCTATGCTGAGGGGGAGTATTATCACGACTGGGATCATGGGCTGTATGAGGTCGCCAGGCGGCGCGGCGGCGAGAACTGGCGCTGGCTGAACGGCAACCCGCCGATGTATTACCCCACGCATTCAACGAGCGAGATCATCTCGGTGACGGGCGCGCACATGACGCACGTTTCCTGCCAGGGATTCGTGGATACGGACGAGGACGGCATCTATCGGCCAGAAGCGAACCAGTGGCATAACACCTTCTCTAACCAGTCGGCGCTCTTCCGCATGTCAGACGGCAGCGCTTGCCGCATCAACGAATTCCGCCGCATCGGCCACCCTGGGACGGTGCGTATGACCATGTTCGGCACCGAGGGCAGCTTTGAGCACAATACCGCGGGCGCGCGCTGGGTGACCAAGAACGCTCAGGAGACCGTCAATCTGGACGACATGCTGGCGCTCAACGGCGTGGAGACTGCCGCCGGTTTCTGGCGGGGCGTATCTCAGTTGCATGAGGTGCAGCGCCTGCCGGAGGCGTTCCGCACCATCCCCAGCGGGCACGAAGGGTCTCATCAATTTCTGGTGGATGATTTTGTGCGCGCGTGTGTCACCGGCGAGCTACCCCCCAACAATGTCTGGCAGGCCGCACGTTATGTCCTGCCCGGTCTTGTTGCCCATGAGTCCGCCCTGCGCGGGGGTGAGCTGCTGGAGATCCCCGATTTCGGCGACCCGCCAGCCTGAGCCTGGTACCCCACGTGTCGAAGCCTCTCATGCCCGCAAAGCGTGAGAGGTTTTCGTTTACAGCGATTTGCCCGGCGCTTCAGTTTCGCATACCCTGTAGGTGGGGATTTGTCTCTCTAGCAATCTCCACCGGCCGTTCAAGGGGATTGCTTCGCCGCAGTGCGGCTCGCAATGACAGGGTCGCATGTCATGACGGGGGAGCCAAGCGACCGAAGCAATCCGCTCCTACGCTAGCGGGGGGTGCTTCGCTCCCTTCGGTCGCTCGCAATGACAGGTTGGGTTGTGCAACTTGCTTTGCAGCGATGCGGAGAGGGCGGTCGCGTGTCAAGCATGTGAGGTGCAGACCCATGAGTGATGATCGGACGCAAAGAACACGTGAGGAGCGGATTCGCCAGCTTGTGCAGCAACTTGCCGAGACGCAGGCTGAGCTGCTGGCATTGACCGGCGGACAGGTGGATGAGATGGTTGAAGAGGATACTCGCCATCTGATCCGCGACCTCGCGGAATACAAGCGGGTGGAAGAGGAGCGCGCCCGCCTGATCGCCATCCTAGAAGCCTCGCCAGATATGGTCTCATTCTCCAACATGGATGGTGAGGTGATCTACTTTAACCGAACGGCGCGAGAGATCCTGGGCATCCCCCTCGATGCCGAGTTGCACGGTTTCCCTATCCCAAAAGGTCATCCGGATTGGGCCTATGAGATCCTGCAGAGGGAAGCGATTCCTGCGGCGATGGCCAAGGGCTATTGGCGCGGCGAGACCGCTGTCCTGAGTCATGACGGGCGCGAGATATCGGTTTCGCAGGTTGTGATGTTGCACCGCGCGCCGGACGGGACGCCGGCCTATCTGTCCACTGTAGCGCGTGACATCAGCGAGCAAAAGCGCGCTCAGGCAGAGCTCATGCGAATCGCGGCGATCCTGGAGGCGACGCCGGACATTGTCTCATCCGCGACGATGGATGGCCAGATCATCTATTGCAACAGAGCCGGGAGGCGTCTTCTGGGTATCCCTGACGATGTGGACGTGAGGACGTTGCGCATCCCGAATATGCATCCGGATTGGGCGCGCGAGTTGGTGTTGAACGTCGGTATCCCCGTTGCAATCCGCGATGGTCTGTGGCAAGGAGAGACCGCTGTGCGTTCCCTGGATGGGCGCGATATCCCGGTCTCTCAAGTGATCATCTCGCATGAGGTGGGGCCACGAGGCGAACGGGTGCTATCCACGATCGCTCGTGACATCACCGAGCAAAAGCGCACGCAGGCGGAACGAGAGCGGCTGCTGGAGGAGAGCCGCCGTCAGCGCGTCGTCTTGGAGCAACTCGTGGCGGCGGCACCGGTGGGGATCGCCGTCGTGAGCGGCCCCGATCATCGCTACGAGTTGGTGAATCCCCGATTCCAGAGGAGTTTGGGAGCTGGCGATAGGGTTATGTTGGGAAGTAGTATCGTCGAGACGGTTCCGCCGGTGGTGGCGCAAGCGGCGCGGCAGTGGCTCAATACCGTGTACGAGACCGGCGAGACGGTCAGCGTGCGCGAGTACGCAGTCGTCGGTCCGAGCGGCGAGCCGACCTACTGGAATCTGGATCATGTTCCTCTCTGCAATGCGGCGGGAGCGGTGGAGCGAGTGCTGATCCTGGCGAATGAGGTTACGGAGCAGGTGCGTGCGCGGCGCGATGTGGAGCGGCTGGCGGCGGAAATCAAGACGCACAGCCAGGAGCTCGAAAAGCGCGTCGCCCAGCGTACCGCTGAGCTGCGGGCCAGCGAGGCGCGCTTCCGCGCTATTTTCGAGGAAGCT
>JAIOAV010000090.1 GCA_019873665.1 Chloroflexota bacterium | reverse complement strand
CGCCAATACCTTGGTGATCGCCGCCGTCAACGTCGTCTTCCCATGGTCCACATGCCCAATCGTGCCAACGTTCACATGCGGCTTGTCCCGCACAAATTTCTCTTTGGCCATCTTAGATCTCCTTTCACCTTATCTCATCGAGGGAGATTATTACTTTCCTGAAGGGCAAAAACCGCATCATTATATCCAAAACTGGCCGATATGCAAATTGCGCTCGTCGGGCACGTTCACTGCTGCCCATATGTAGTACCCAGCATGCGCTCTGTAATCTCCTGTGGGAGTTCCGCGTAATGGGAGAACTCCATCGTGAATGTGCCTCGCCCTTGGGTGAAAGAGCGAATTGCTGTGACGTAACCGAACATCTCGGCGAGAGGCACCAGGCAGTTGATCGCCTGCAGGTCGCCGCGCGGGATGATCCCTGTGATCTCGGCACGGCGCGCATTCAGATCGCCGATCACGTCGCCGGTGAACTCCTCCGGGATCACCACTTCGGCCTTCATCACTGGCTCCAATAGGATCGGCCCGGCTTGCTCTACTGCCTGGCGAAACGCCATCGAGGCCGCGATCCGGTAGCCCACCTCTGTGGACTCGTCCGGGCTAAAGGACCCTCCCACCAATCGGACTTTGACCCCCACCATGGGATAACCCGCCCAAAAGCCGCTGTCCATGGATTCGCGCACGCTCTGCTCGATTGCTGGCACAAACTGCGCCGGGATCACTTCGTCTCCGACGCCATTCTCAAATACAAAGTCCTTGCTCTGTTCCAGCGGCTCCAATTCCAGGATCACATGTCCGTGCTGGGTCCGATTTCCTGTTTGCTTGGCAAATATCCCCTCACCGCGCGCGGCTCGCGTGATCGTCTCGCGGTAGGCGACTTGCCGCTTGCCGACATTAGCCTGCACCCGGAACTCGCGCAGCATTCGATCCACCAGGATGTCGAGGTGTAACTCGCCCATGCCCCAGATGATGGTCTGGCCAGTCTCCTCGTCGGTGCGCACGCGAAAGGTCGGGTCCTCGTCTGCCAGCCGCTGCAAAGCGTCGTTCAGCTTGTCTTGATCGGCTTGCGTTCGCGGCTCGATCACTACCGAGATCACTGGCTCTGGAAAGCTGATGGACTCGAGCACAATCGGCTGGTCCGGGGCGCAGAGCGTGTCGCCGGTAAAGGTGAACTTGGGGCCCACGATAGCGCCGATATCGCCCGCATTCAGCTCTTCCATGTCCTCTCGCCGGTTGGCGAACATGCGCAGGATGCGCATGACCCGCTCCTTCCTGTCGCGTGTCGAGTTCAGCACGGCTTTACCTGCGACTAACTGGCCCGAATAGACTCGCACATACGCCAGCCGTCCCACAAAAGGATCGTTCTGGATCTTGAAAGCGAGTGCAGCCAGCGGCGCGTGATCGTCGGTCTCGCGCCGCTCCTCCTCCTGCGTCCCTGGATGGAAACCTGCTACCGGTGGTATATCGAGCGGTGAAGGCAGATAATCGACAATGGCATCCAGCAGCGCCTGCACCCCTTTGTTGTGCAGTGCCGTTCCGCAAAGCACTGGGAATAGCTGTCGTGCCAACGTGGCTTTGCGCAGCGCTGCCCGCAACTCGTCCGGCGTGATCTCCTCGCCCAGTAAGTATTTCTCTGTTAAGGTCTCGTCCGTCTCTGCGATCTGCTCTACCAGCGCTTCGCGCTGTTCGGCTACCTGCTCCCGCATATCATCTGGGATTTCGATCTCGCCCCACTCTTGCCCCAGGTCGTCGTAATACACGATGGCCCGTTGTGTGATGAGATCCACAAAGCCACGGAAAGCTGATTCTCTGCCCAGCGGGAGCTGTAGCACCAGCGGCGTAGCATTCAGACGTGTGCGGATCGTCTCCACTGTCCGCCCCAAGTCGGCACCGAGGCGATCCATTTTGTTGACAAAACAAATGCGGGGCACATGGAAACGGTCCGCCTGCCGCCACACCGTCTCCGACTGGGGTTGAACCCCGGCCACCGCATCAAAAACAACAACTCCGCCGTCCAGGACCCGCAGGCTACGCTGCACTTCGGCTGTAAAATCGATATGTCCTGGCGTATCAATGATGTTGATCTGATGGTCGCGCCAAAAGCATGTGATCGCTGCGGCTTTGATGGTGATACCGCGTTCGCGCTCTTGCTCCATCCAGTCGGTGATAGTGCTACCTTCGTCCACTTCACCCATGCGATGGATGCGTCCTGTATAGAACAGGATGCGTTCCGTGGTTGTGGTTTTGCCCGCATCGATATGGGCTATAATGCCAATATTGCGGGTCTGCGCTAAAGGAACTGCCCGGCTCATGGTGGTCTCCGTTGTCTTGCTGCCACATAGATGGCCAGGCAACCCGCGCCTTCGTCAGGCCTCCTCTGCCGGGAAAGCCGCGAAGATCACCCTCAAACCAGCAACCGCGGTAACATATTGCGCGTGCGCTCGCTAAGGGAGCGACAATCAGCCAACCCTGGGGCGATCTACCAACGGTAGTGAGCGAATGCCCTGTTGGCCTCAGCCATCTTGTGCGTATCTTCTTTTCGCTTAACTGCGGCACCCATGTTGCGCGAGGCGTCGATCAACTCGTCCGCGAGCTTCTCGGCGGTCGACTTTCCAGGCCGCTTGCGGGCGGCCTCGATCAGCCATCGCATGCCCAAGGAAGTGCGGCGATCTCCCTCGATTTCCACCGGCACCTGATATGTCGCGCCGCCCACACGTCGCGCCTTGACTTCCAGGAGCGGAGCAGCGTTCTTGAGTGCCTGCTCGAAAACCTCTAACGCATTGCGATTCAAACGCTGCTCAATGATCTCAAAACTGTCATAGACCAGTCGCTCAGCGGTGCTCTTTTTGCCGCCGATCATGATCTTGTTGATGAATTGGGATAAGACAACATTCTGAAAGCGAACATCAGGCTCTGGCTCTCGCCTTTTGATCTGCCCGCGTCTAGGCATGCCACCCCTCCAATGAAGCTATTCCTCTTGCTAGTCCATTCTGCGCTGGGCATTGACAAATGGACCTATTGCGATCTCAGCCAGACCCGGCGACCCGGGCAGGCCGAGACCTATTGTGTAATGGGTATGCTTAGCTCTTCTTCGGGCGCTTGGCGCCGTACTTGGAGCGACCCTTCTTGCGATTCTCCACACCAGATGAGTCGAGAGCGCCACGTATGATGTGATATCGCACGCCCGGCAGGTCGGGACCGCGACCGCCGCGAACCAACACCATCGAGTGCTCCTGTAGGTTGTGCCCCTCGCCGGGAATGTACGCAGTGACTTCGACGCCATTCACCAGGCGAACGCGGGCGATCTTGCGCAACGCCGAGTTCGGCTTCTTGGGCGTGGTAGTCTTGACCTGCGTACAAACGCCGCGCTTTTGCGGAGACGTCTGACCACGTGTGGTTCGCCCGGTGCGAGCGTCGTACATCATGCGCAGGGCCGGCGCTTGCGTCTTTTTGCTGATGGCCTTGCGCCCTCTTCTCACGAGCTGATTGATCGTTGGCAAATTAGCCTCCCCTTCTACTGATCTGGCCTCGGCTTCTGATACAAATGCCCACCTCAAACATCCAGCGGGCATTATGACAAGATGCAGTTGCACACAACTCACGAACTGTAATTATAACATTCTTTGCCGCAAAAGTCAATTAGAGGTTCAGGTCAGGAATCCCCAGCCCCAGTCCGATGCGCGGCAAAGGTTCTTCGCTCTCCTCACGCCCAAATTGGATACGCTCTCCCTTTTCGTTCAACACCTCGACGGCAAGGCCAAGGCTTTGCAGCTCTTTGACGAGCACGCGGAACGACTCGGGCACGCCGGGCTCCTCGATCGGATCGCCTTTCACGATGGCTTCATAGGTCTTGACACGACCGGTGATGTCGTCCGATTTGATGGTGAGCATCTCTTGCAGGGTGTGCGCTGCGCCATATGCCTCCAGAGCCCACACCTCCATCTCGCCAAACCGCTGGCCGCCGAGCTGCGCCTTGCCGCCCAATGGCTGCTGCGTAACGAGAGAGTATGGACCGGTCGAGCGCGCGTGGACCTTGTCCTCTACGAGGTGCGCGAGCTTCATGATGTAGATCACGCCCACCGTTACTGGCCGATCGAATGGTTCGCCGGTCTTGCCATCGTAAAGTATCATCTTGCCGGTGGTCGGCAGTGGGTCGTTGCGCTCGCGGCTCTCCTGTTGCGCCCTGGCCAACAAGGCATCGTGATCCAGGTGTGCCACCTCGACGCCGCGATCCTCAAGCCAGATGCGCAGACATGCCTGGACAGCTGCCGTGTTGGCGACGCTCAAGGCTTCGCCGCGACGCGGGTCGTTTTCGAAAACCAGGAGATCCGCCGGGTTGTAGCCCTTTTCCGTCAGCCATTGCGCCAGCCAGGCGCGTCGCGCCAGGATGTTATCTGCCAGCAGCGCGTCTAAATCATCCTCGTCAATATCTAGCTCCAGGTGGTTTCGGAGATAGATCTCCAGCGCCTCGTTCTCGTCCTGCAGCTCATTGCTGTCTATCCCCTCTTCGCGAATCCACTCCCACGCTCGCTCGCGCAGATCGGACCAGGCGCGGTTGATGAGCCAAGCGCGCGCCAGCTCCGCTTCGATCTCCGGCTCGCTGGCGCCGTCGAACACCGGCGTGAGGACGCGAAAGCCGAGTTGCTTCGCCGCCCACCCCAGATGCGTCTCAAAGATCTGGCCGATGTTCATACGGGCCGGCACACCCAGAGGACTCAGGATGATGTCGATAGGCGTGCCATCTGCCAAGTACGGCATATCCTCCACCGGCACCACTTTGGAAATGACACCCTTGTTGCCATGACGTCCAGCAACTTTGTCGCCTTCGGCCACTTTGCGCCGCTGCGCCACGCTCACGCGCACCATCTTGTCCACGCCGGTCGGGAGATCGCGGAAATCGTCGCGGGAAAAGACGTCAATGTCAACGACCTTGCCGCGCTCACCGTGTGGCAGACGCAGCGACGAGTCTCGCACTTCCCACGCTTTCTCGCCGAAGATGGCGCGCAAGAGCTTTTCCTCCGGCGTCAGTTCGGTCTCGCCTTTGGGCGTGATCTTGCCCACCAGGATATCGCCAGGGCCGACCTCAGCGCCGATGTGAATGATGCCTTCCTCATCCAGGTTCTTGAGCACATCCTCGCCGACGTTCGGGATGTCACGGGTGATCTCTTCCGGTCCCAGCTTGGTATCGCGTGCTTCCACCTCATGCTTCTCGATGTGGATGGAAGTGAACTTGTCCTGGCGCACCAGCCCCTCGCTGATGATCACTGCATCCTCATAGTTCGCGCCTTCCCACGACAGGAAAGCCACAAGCACGTTCTGCCCGAGCGCCAGGTCACCTTGATCGGTAGAGGATGAGTCAGCGATCACTTGCCGTGCGCGAATGCGATCGCCCTTGTTGACGATCGGACGCTGGTCAATGCAGGTGCTCTGGTTAGAGCGCTGATGCTTGCGCAGCACATAGCGATGCTCCGCACCTTCGGCATCCCGGATCACGATCTCCTTGGAGGTAACGCTGATGACTTCGCCATCGGTCTCGGAGACGACGATCTGGCCCGAATCCAGTGCCGCCTGGCCCTCCATCCCGGTGCCCACAATGGGTGATTCCGGTGTGAGCAGCGGCACAGCCTGACGTTGCATGTTGGAGCCCATCAGGGCGCGGTTAGCGTCGTCGTGCTCCAAGAAGGGGATCAACGCCGCGGAGACGCTGACGATCTGTTTGGGCGAGACATCTATGAAATCCACTTTATCGGCAGATTCCAGCAGGAAGGTTTGATGATGACGCACCGACACGCGCTCATCCATGAACTGCTGCATCTCGTCGAGCACAGCGTTCGCCTGGGCGATGATGTAGCGATCCTCTTCGCTGGCGGTCAGATAGACGACCTCGTCCGTGGCGAAGGGCGCCACTTTGACCTGCGGCAGGCCGAGTCGGGCGATAACGTCGGCCATTTCTGGCGTGATGGTCACACCTTCGTCGGCGATCACTTCGCCGGTGGCAGGATCCACGATGCGTTCCCGCAGCCTGCGGCCCACCAATTGCTCTTTCTCGCCTGGCACGGTGCGATGCACGCGACGGTAAGGCGTTTCGATAAACCCATATTCATTCACCTGAGCGTAGCTGGCCAGCGAGCCGATCAGTCCGATATTTGGGCCTTCTGGTGTCTCGATGGGGCAGATGCGACCATAGTGGCTATGGTGTACGTCACGGACATCAAAACCGGCGCGCTCCCGCCGCAAGCCACCAGGGCCCAGGGCGGAGAGGCGGCGCTTGTGCGTCAGCTCGGCCAGCGGGTTGTGCTGATCCATGAATTGCGAGAGCTGGCTACCGCCAAAGAACTCACGAATCACCGCAACCACTGGCCTAATGTTGATCAGGGCAATGGGCGTGATTTGCTCTGGGTCGCGGATGCTCATACGCTCGCGCACGACGCGCTCCATGCGCAAGAGACCGATGCGGAGCTGATTTTGGAGCAGCTCGCCAACGGTCTTGACACGGCGGTTCCCCAGGTGGTCAATGTCGTCCGGGGGCTCCATGTCATTGTTGACGCGAATCGTGCGCTCCACGATGGCGATGATATCCTTCTTGGTCAGCGTGCGCTTGTCCAGCGGGATATCCAGCTCCAGTCGCTGGTTCAGCTTGTAGCGTCCCACTTTGCCCAGATCGTAGCGACGTGCGTTAAAGAGTAACGCGGTCAGGTAGTCACGAGCGTTTTCGAAAGTCGGTGGATCCCCTGGCCGCATTTTCTTGTAGAATTCCTCCAGGGCAGCTCGCGCGTCCTTGATCGGGTCGCGCTCTACCGTGGTGGCGATATAGGGGTGCGCTTCGTTGTTGTCCACGTGCGCAAAGAGCGCTATCAACTCTTCGTCGCTCCCCTCGTGCAACGCGACCTCCTCGTAGCCATCCTCCACGACGGCCAGAGCGCGCAGGAGCACGCTAATCGGGATCTTGCGCTTGCGATCTACCTTCACGGAGAGGATATCGCGTTTGCTGGTCTCCAGCTCCAGCCAGGCGCCCCGGTTGGGGATGACCTTGGCCATGCAGAGCTGCCGGCCCGAGACGTGATCTTCCTCGACCGTGAAGTAGGCACCAGGCGAGCGAATAAGCTGGCTGACAATCACGCGCTCAGCGCCATTGTAGATGAAGGTGCCTTTGTCTGTCATGAGCGGAAAGTCGCCCATGTAGACATCTTGTACAATGTGTTGGTCCGTCTCGCGGTTGTAGAGCAGAACCTTGACATAAAGGGGCGCGGCGAGGGTCATGTCCCGCTCGCGGCACTCCTCTTCGCTGTACTTGGGCGCCTCGAAGCGATAGCCGAGGCCAAATTCCTGATTCAGATTCTCATCTGTACCCGGGAAGTGCAACTCCAGATTCTTGTTAAAGCTGACAATGGGCGAGATCTCGTCAAAGAGCTCGCGCAGGCCCTCGTTGAGGAACCATTGAAAAGAGTCGAGTTGTACACCAATCAGGCCAGGGGTCGGATGAACATCGGGAATCTGCGCATAGGATTTCTGCCGCGCTCTACTGTCCACTCGTTGCCAGTCTAGGATAGCTGGAATATCCAATGTGGCCATGAATCATCTCCTTGAACCAATCTTGACAGACGCGCTTCGCGCCCACAGACACTGCTGCCGTCGCAGAAAAGTGGGCAAGAGAAGCGAGATGAGATGCGGAATGCCAATGATCGGGTTGTTTGCCGGATAATAGCGTTGTTTCTGCGACGAGATAGTGGGTTTCACGTCAAGGACACATTACAGCAAAAAGCCATTATACAACCTGTTGGCAAATCTGTCAAATCTGCTTCGCGAGACCGGTTTGGCACGACGTTTATGCTCGCCGACAGGCCGACGGGCTTGCATACAACAGGAAAGCCTTACCTCGTGTCCAATATCCCGATCTTCCCCTCGTCCAGCAGCGCCTTGAGGGTAAAGAGGAGCACCCCCTTGGACCCCTCGGCTGATCGTGCTGTCTCCATGGCCGCGCGCAGCTCCGCCGCGTTCAACCGGTCCGGCTCGCTCATCGTCTGGATGATGGGCCAGATTGGCTTGCCGGTTAGGGAATGATGCTCTGCCGTCACTTCTGCGATCCACGGCACCGGCTGGCCGCACATGCGGTGATAGACCATCGGTGAGATGACATCCACATGCGCTGCCAATGCCGCCAAGTCTTGCCCCATGATGCCGATCAGCGCACCATCGAAGTCGCTTCGCCGCCACGGCACGGCAAAAAGCCCCAGGATACATGGTCGCCGCGCGTGCTCTCGCACGATCTGCGCCGCTTGCGCTACAAAGCTGGTGATCTGCGCGCATCGCCAGGCGCTCCACTCTGCCGCGTGGCACGAGGCGATCCAACGGGCAGCCGGCGCGCCGGATGCATCCGCCGGGAGCGAAATACCGGTGTCCGCCAGAAACCGCGCCAGCGTGTCGGGATCAAAGGAGGTCTGATACAGAGTCGGCCGGGGTGACTCCCAACGGCTGGGCCATCGGATAAAGTCCAACCACACGCCATCTATCTCGGCCTGGGACACGAGGGCCGTCAGCGCATCCAGCTGCTCGCGTCGCACGTTTGGATCGGTCGGGTTGACGCCGGCATAGCCTTCCTGCTTGGGCAACGGATCGCCTGCCGCCGTCAGCGGGCGGCTCTGTGGGTAGCGTTCCCACCATCTTTCTCCCACAAAGCAACCGAATTCGGCCATGACTTGCAGGCCCGCTTCGTGCGCCGCCGCCAGGAACGCCGGATCGTCATAACCGCCAAAAACAACCTGTACCCCCCACTGCTGCAATATCGCCACCATGTCCCGCGAAGCGCGCCCCTGAAAGGCAGGTAGCTTGGGTGAAAAGCCGTACAATCCTGTGATCTTCATCGGGCTCCTTTCTCCTGATTGCGCCATTATCTCATTATAGATGATGGCGACCGTGCGGCCAACTCCAATGACATCGCGGGGCGCGGAGCGTGTTGAGGCCACATGTGTCGCTGCGCCACTGTGAAGATCTTGCATTTGACGGAAGACGCATTGTGGTTACCATAGATATACCGCGATTCTACAAGAGAAAGCTCTTTGAGGATGAAACAACTGCTGCTCTCTGTCGTGCTGCTCGCGGCGCTTGGCTGGACCGCATGTAGCGCGCCAATAGAGACTTTGTCGAGCGATACGCCCATACCTTCGCCGACGGGCGCCGAGCTCGCCAGTTTCCTCGCCTCTCTGCCGTTGCCAGAGGGGTGGCAGGAGTCGGTGGCGTTGCAGCGCTACAATCCGGATAATCTGTTTGACTATATGGACGGAGAGGCGGAGCTCTATTTTACCTACCGCTTTGCCCGGCTCGTCGTCGGCCAGTATGAGGGGCCGGGTGGCATGGCGATGGCGGTTGAGCTGTACGAGGTGGCCAATCCGGCGGATGCTTACGGGCTATATACCTACTATCACATGGGTGAGCCGCTTGACCTGGGACAGGGGGCGGTCAAAGAGCCAGGCTATCGTCTCACGTTTTGGCAGAACCGATTCTTTGCTCGAGTTTTCAGCATGAAAGATGCGATACCTGACGAAACGCTGATGGCGTTTGCGCGCAGACTATCCGCACTGCTGCCGTCAGGGGGAGAGCCGCCGTCGCTCGTAGATATGCTGCCACTGGATGGCCTGCGCTCTGGGAGTGTGGTTTTCTTCCACGATAAGCTGGTATTGGATAATCTGTTCTGGTTGGGGATCGATAATGCACTGGGTCTGACGCGGGAGACCGATGCCGTGCTAGGCAGCTATGAGCGGAGCGGTACAGAGCTGCAACTACTTCTCGTGCAATATCCGAGCGACAAGGATGCAGCCGAGACATGGCCGCAGGTTCAGGCGGCCGAGTGGCCGGACGTCGCGCTACGAGAGCGTGCGGGGGTGTACATCTGGCTAGTGGCGGGAGATGACAGCGCCGCCGCGGATGCGCTCTCCCGCGAGGTGGCTGCTGGCCTGCCCTGACATTGTCGCTGGGAGGCATTTGCATTTTGCCCCCACTGATGTTATAATCGCCATTAGCTAGTTAGATTGACTCGCAATCAATGAAGTTGCTTGGCCAAAGGCCAAGCTCGCACTCTGTGAGGATGTGGCGAGGGGGTCGTCAAGCTCTGCAAATGCCGGAGCTTGGCGGCTTTTTGTTATAGATGAGGATGTATCAGGAAGGGAGACAGAAATGAGTATGTGGGAAGCCGAAGAAAAGGTGGCTCGTGGTCTCGCCGGAGTTGTCGCGGCTGTAACACGCATCAGTCACATTGACGGGGAAAAAGGCGAGCTCTCCTACTGTGGCTATGACGCGACTGAGCTGGCACGCAACTCCTCTTTCGAGGAAGTGTGCTATCTGCTCCTGCACGACGAACTCCCTAATGCTCGCCAGCTGGCGGCGTTCAAGCAGCAGATGCTGGACAACCGTCAGATCAGCCCGGCGTTGCTCGAGCTCTTGCGCAATCTGCCGGGTGCGCCCAAGCCCATGGATGCGCTGCGCACCGCCGTCTCGTCCATGTCCGCGACCGATTCTAGCCCCTCCGATGTCTCCCGCTCTGCGAACATGCGGCGCGCCATCCGCATCATCTCGCAGATGCCAACGATTGTGGCAACGCACTGGCGGCTGCGGCAGGGCGAAAAGCCGATTGATCCGGATCCTTCGCTTGGTCATGCGGCCAACTTTATCTACATGCTATTCGGTCGCGCGCCGCGGGACATCGAAGCACGCTTTACCGATATGGCCATGATCCTCATGGCAGAACACGGCCTGAACGCCTCCACCTTTGCCGCGCGGGTTACGGCGGCAACGCTGGCGGATATCTATGCGGCGTTCACCACGGCCATTGGCACGCTGGCAGGGCCGCTGCATGGTTCGGCCAACGCCGAAGCCATGAAGATGTTGCTGGAGATCGGCTCTCCAGACAAGGTCGAGTCCTATATTCGCGGCCAGTTGATGGCCGGCAAGCGGATCATGGGCTTTGGACATCGCGTCTACAAGACAGGTGACCCACGCGCCATGCTGCTGCGCGAGGTACTGGCAACCATGGATGGTGAGGTGGGCAATCCTCGCTGGCTCAGTATGGCGATGGAGGTCGAGGACCAGGCGCACAGACAAAAGGGTCTCTATCCCAATGTGGACTTTTACTGCGCGCCGACATTGTATAGCCTCGGCTTTCCGATGGAGCTCTTTACGCCACTCTTCGCCTGTAGCCGTTCCGTGGGCTGGGCAGCGCACATTCTGGAGCAGTACGATGACAACCGGGTGATCCGGCCCGACGCTGTCTATAAAGGCGCACCACGGCGCAGCTACATCCCCTGCGAGGAGCGAAAATAGCGCGATGCCCGAGAACCTCACACAGAAGCTCATTCGTACGCACCTTGTTTCGGGTGAGATGAAAGCCGGTGCGGAAATCGGCTTGCGCATTGATCAGACCCTGACGCAGGATGCCACCGGCACGATGGTCTATCTGGAGTTCGAGGCGCTGGGCATGCCTCGCGTCCGAACCAAATGCTCTGTCAGCTATGTGGATCACAACATCCTGCAGACCGGCTTTGAGAACGCCGATGACCATCGTTTCCTGCAATCAGCGGCGGCGCGCTATGGTCTCTATTTCTCCCGGCCCGGCAATGGCATCTGTCATCAGGTACACCTGGAGCGCTTTGCCGTGCCTGGCCAGACGTTGGTTGGCTCCGACAGCCACACGCCGACGGCTGGAGGCTTGGGGATGCTGGCGATCGGCGCGGGCGGCCTCGATGTCGCTGTCGCCATGGCTGGCGAGCCTTTCTATCTGCCGATGCCCAAGGTCACCCTCGTTCGCTTGGTGGGCAAGCTCGGTCCCTGGGTGACGGCAAAGGACGTGATCTTGGAGCTGTTGCGGCGGCTGACCGTCCACGGTGGTGTCGGCAAGGTCATGGAGTATGGCGGTCCCGGCGTGGCCACGCTCACGGTCCCGCAGCGTGCCACCATCACCAACATGGGCGCGGAGCTGGGAGCCACCACCTCCATCTTTCCTAGCGACGAGATGACGCGCCAGTATTTGCGCGCGCAGGGCCGCGAAGCGGAGTGGCAACCGCTGGTGGCCGATGCCGACGCGAGCTACGATGAAATGATCGAGATTGACCTTGGTGCGCTGGAGCCGATGGTCGCGCAGCCTTCCAGCCCCGATAACGTCGTCTCTGTGGTGGCAGTGGCAGGCACCCCGCTCGGCCAGATCTGCATCGGCAGTTGCAGCAATTCGTCCTACGAGGATCTCATGGCAGTCGCGGCGGTTCTGCGCGGTCGCACCATACACCCCGGCGTCAGCTTGACCATCAGCCCGGGCACCAAACAGGTCTATACGATGATCGCGCGCAATGGCGCGCTGGCCGACTTGATCGCGGCTGGCGCGCGCATCCTGGAGTCAGCGTGCGGTCCCTGCATCGGCATGGGCCAATCGCCCGCCACCGGTGTGGCGTCGCTGCGCAGCTTCAATCGCAACTTTCCGGGGCGCAGTGGCACGCGGGGAGATCGGGTGTACCTGGCCAGCCCTGAGGTATGCGCTGCCAGCGCCTTGACCGGCCAGATCACCAACCCGCGCACGCTTGGCGCGATGCCCCCGGTGCAGTGGCCGGAGGCGATGGATGTGAACGACAACATGATCATCGCCCCGCAGCCAGCGATGCAACCAGCGCCCGAGCTGGTGCGTGGCCCTAATATCCAACCGCTGCCCACACGCGGTCCGCTGTCCGCCACATTGCGCGGCGAGCTGCTGCTCAAGGTCGGGGATAACATCACCACTGACCACATCATGCCTGCGGGCGCCCAGCTATTGCCGCTGCGCTCCAACATCCCGGCCTGCGCTGAGCACGTGTTCGAGGCGGTGGACGCCACCTTTGTGGCTCGCGCCAAAGCGGCGGGCGGCGGCTTTATCGTTGGCGGCATCAACTATGGCCAGGGCTCCAGCCGCGAGCACGCGGCGCTGACGCTCATGCATCTCGGCGTGCAGGCAGTGATCGCCAAATCGTTCGCGCGCATCCACGAGGCCAATCTTGTGAACTTTGGCATTCTGCCGCTGACGTTTGTCAATGCGGCGGATTACGACGAGTCCAGCGTCGGCGATGTGTGGGAGATAGAGAATGTCCTGGCCGCGATCGAGGCGGGAGAGACGCTCACAGTCAAGAATCTCACACGCGGCACAACCTTTGCGGTGCGCTCCCGTCTCTCTGGGCGACAGATCGAGGTGTTGCGCGCCGGTGGCTTGCTGAACTATGTGAAGATGAAACGTGCAAAGGAGACGGCATGACCTATCGTGTGACCTTGATCCCCGGAGATGGCACCGGGCCGGAGTTGGTGGCCGCTACGCGGCGGGTCTTGGATGCAACCGGCGTTGACTTTGCCTGGGAAGTGCAGGACGCGGGGCTGGACGCCATGGAGAGGGAGGGCACGCCTCTGCCTGACCGCGTGCTGGAGTCAATCAGGCGAAATGGCGTCGCGCTCAAGGGGCCGATCACCACGCCGGTCGGCAGCGGGTTTCGCAGCGTTAACGTGGCGCTCCGCCAGTCGCTAGACCTCTATGCCAATGTGCGCCCGGCGCGCTCCATGCCAGGCGTCCGCTCCTACTATCGCGATGTGGACCTCGTGATCGTGCGCGAGAACAGCGAGGACCTCTATGCCGGCATCGAGCACTATGTGATCCCCGACGTGGCCGCCGAGTCCATCAAGATCATCACGCGGCCGGCGACCGAGCGAATCGCGCGCTTTGCCTTTGACTATGCGCGGCGCAACAGTCGCCGCAAGGTGACCGCCGTCCACAAGGCTAACATCATGAAATTCACCGACGGCCTGTTCCTGCAGGTGTGCGGTGAGGTGGCGAAGGAGTATCCCGATATCGCCTTTGAGGATCGCATTGTGGACAATATGTGCATGCAGCTCGTGCAAAAGCCCGAGCTCTATGACGTGCTCCTTTGCCCGAACCTGTACGGCGATATCATCAGCGACCTGGCGTCTGGCTTGGTGGGCGGGCTAGGCGTTGCGCCTGGCGCGAATATCGGCGATGGTCTAGCGGTGTTTGAGCCGGTGCATGGCTCTGCGCCCAAATACGCAGGGCAGAACAAGGTGAACCCCACTGCCACGATCCTCAGCGGCGCATTGATGTTGCGCTATCTGGGTGAGATCGCAGCGGCGGAGGGCCTGGAAGCAGCGGTGCGCGCCGTCATCGCCGAGGGCAAGAACGTGACCTACGACCTCAAGCCGCAGGCGGACGATCCGACCGCAGTGGGCACACAGGAGATGGCCGACGCCATCATCGTGGCGCTGCGCAGGCTCTAAAAAGGGCGCTGCCGAACCGAAAAGAGGGCGAACACGGCCGTGTTCGCCCTCTTTTTCCTTTCCGCGCCTGTCATGGCCCGGCAAAGACGACCCATCTGCCGAGAGAACGGCCATATCCGCTGCCGTACTCACTGCCGCTTGCACCCCAGAACCAGACGTACCACTCGTATATATTGCCAGGCACAAAGCCCTCTGGCAGTGCCGCCAGCGTGTACTCCTGGTCGGAAAGGAGCAGGCCGCTGGAGAACGTAGCGCCACCCTCTGGGTCGCTGATCTCCACCTCGTACAGATATTGATCAAACGGCGCCAGCTCGGCAGAACGCGGCAACCACCGGAATGTTACTGGCAAGGGTTGGGCGACTATGGTATCTGGCGAGAGCTCTTCCAGATCGGCGATATCAAAGTCCCCGCCCGCCCGCACTTCACCCGCTACATAGTCATGGAATGTATAGCTATACCAGAAATCGAGTTTGCCTTCTTCCATCGGCAGGACGTTGTCATATCGGACACCGTACGACTCGTTGGCGCTGAGCGTTCGCGCGCTCGCGAAACAATAAAAACCCTCATCATCGGTCTGCGTGGCGTC
>JAIOAV010000089.1 GCA_019873665.1 Chloroflexota bacterium | reverse complement strand
AGCTGGGGCGGCGTCAAGATCGGGCCGATGGTGGCGATCCTGGCGGAGGCGGCGTTGATGGAAGTGGGGCTGCTGTGGGGCACGCGGCGCGCAGGCTACGTGCTGGCCGGGCTGTTGGCCTTTGCCTGGAACACGGTCCACCCCTTCATCATGTTGCCGCTCCTCCTGGGCCAGTCACTAACCGAGGCGTATGCCAAGCTGGTGCGCGACGGCACGCAGGCGCTGGGGATCAGCCTCATCTCTGGCGCGCTGGTCCTGCTCATTCTCTTTTTGATCCGCGTCGCCGTCGGCAGCGTCGCCGGCTGGACGGCCTGGGAGCTGGGGCGCGCCGTGGGCCGTCGCCGCGCCGCCACCCATCAGACCAGCGAGGGCTAGATGCGGGCAGCGCGCCCCAGCCCGTGGGGATACCTGGCGCTGGCGCTCTGGAGTATGGCCGCCACGACGCTCTTGCCAGCGGGACGGCTCCCCGCGCTGCTGGCGCTGCTCGTCCTGCTCGGCGCGTGGACGCACCCGTCCGGGCTGCGCCTGCTGCGCGACGGGCGTGTCTGGCTGCTGGCGGGGGTCGCCCTTGCCATCGGCGCGTTCTGGCTGGGGGAGCGGGACGCGATGGCGTGGGGCGTCCGCTATTCCGCCGCCGGGCTGCGGCAGGGCGCGCTGATGGGAGCGCGCGCGGTGGCGCTCCTGCTGGGGCTGAGCATCTCCGCAGCGGCGCTCTCCGCCTCGGGCTGGACTCGTGTGCTGGCCGCGATGGGCGCACCGGGGCTTGGCTTTGCGCTGAGCGTTGCCTTCAACCTCCTGCCCACACTGGGCCGATTGAGTGAGAACGCCTATCAGAGCATCCGCCTGCGCAGCGGCTGGCGACGCCCGCTGCGGGCCATGCGGCTCTATGTCGTTACCATCACCACCAACGCGCTGGGCTATGGCGACGAGATCGTGCGCGCCGCCGCGTCCCGTGCCTTTGACCCGGCAACAGCGCCGCGCGCGCCCGTGCCGTGGCACGCCGCCGACGGCTGGCTGCTGGGCGCGCTGCTGGCGGCCTCCGCCGCCCTGTGGCTGCTATGAAGTGAGGTGGGGGGAGGATAAACGTGTCGTATCGAGACATCTTTGGCCGCATCGCCGCGTATTACGATCGCCTGTTGCCCTTTGGCGACGGGACACGGTTGCGGCGGCTGCTTGCGCTGCCGATCACGGGGTGGCTGCTGGACATCGGTGGCGGCACCGGCCGGGTCAGCATCAACTTTGCCGCCGAGATCGGCCTCACCGTCGTGTTGGACGAGTCACACGAGATGCTGCGGCAGGCGGCGGCCAAGGGTCTGCCCGCCGTCTGCGCCAGCGCCGAACACCTTCCCTTTGCCGACGGGGTCTTCCAACGAGCGCTGATGGTGGACTCGCTGCACCACATGGCGGACGCGCAGGCGAGCCTCGCCGAGGCGTGCCGGGTGCTCTGCGTCGGCGGCGCGGAGCATGACGCCGGCCGACTGGTGATCGAGGAGCCGAACATCGAGCATAACCGCGTGCGGTGGATCGCGCTCGCCGAGCGGCTGCTGGGGATGCGTAGCCGCTTTTACCGGGCCGCGCACCTGCGCGATATGTTGCACGTCTGTGGCGCGCGCGTCTTGCAGGAAGAAGAGGGCATCAACGTGTGGATCGTGGCGGCACATGGGTAGCGCGCTGGTTTGACCCGCGCCCCGATTCGCGTACACTGGCAAAAACTACACTATGCCACCCTGGAGCTGACGAATGACCGGTACGGAGTGCGTGCGTGAGCGCACCAGAACCCTGGCCGATATCCGCACGCTGTTGGTAGATATGGATGGCGTCATCTACTTTGGCTCGGAGGTGCTGTCGGGGGCCAACGAGTTCCTGCGCTTTCTGCGGCGGGAGGGGATCCGCTTTGCCTTTGTGACGAATGGGGCGAACCGCTGGCCGGAAGACCACCGTGCGGCGCTGGCCGCGCGCGGCATAGACATCGGCGACGCGCCCATTATCACCGCGGGCGTGGCGACGGCGCGCTATCTGGGCGAGCAGCATCCCGGCAGCCGCGTCTATGTGATCGGCGGCGAGGGGCTGCGTCGGCAGCTTGTGCAGGCGGGCGGCTGCGCGCTGGATGAGGATCACCCTGACTATGTGGTGGTGGGGTGGACAGCCGACTTTGATTATGAAAAGTTGTCGCTGGCGTGCCGCGCTATCCACCGCGGTGCGCGCCTCATCGTGGCCGACCCGGATGTGAACGATCCCGGCCCCGAGTTCCCCTCCCCCGGCTCCGGCGCTTTTGCGGCGGCGATCCAGGCCGCCACCGGCGCGCCCTGCGTCGCCATCGGCAAGCCGAACCGCATCATGCTGGATGCGGCGATGCGCGAGCTGGGGGCGGACGTGGCGACCACCGCCATTGTGGGCGATCGCCTCGATTCGGACATCAAAGGCGGCAAGGCGCTGGGGATCGGCACGATCCTGGTGCTTACCGGCATCACCACGCCAGAGATGGCGGCGCGCGCCGCGCTCCGGCCAGATTGGATCGCGCGCGATCTGCCGGAGTTACATGCGCGCTGGCGCGATGAGCTGCGGGGACGGACATCGCTGCGGGGACGGACATCGCCGCGCGCCTAGCGAGAAGGACAACGCCGTGAGGCGCATTATCTACCTGCTGCTGATCGCAATCTGTCTGGGGACCCGGGCGACGTCGCGAGCGTGGCATCCTGCCGAGCCGCATCGCGCGCCGGTTCCACCGGCTGTCGTCGCGCCCGCACCCGACAGGCTCACCACGGCCATCTCCACGACGCAGCTCGCGCATCACATCTGCAAGCTGCAGGATCGCGACGACGGCCCCTACTGCAATGACGAGGGCAGCCGCTATATCTGGCATGAGGACGGACAGCGCGAGGCGCGCCGCTACATCTATGACGCGTTGCGCGCCCTGGGCCTGACGGTCGCCTACGACCCCTTTGTGCAACGCGGGGTGACCCTGTATAACGTCGTCGCCACTCTGCCTGGGCGCGATCCAACCAGCGATCTGGTGTACATCATCGTGGCGCACTACGATTCAGTCTCAAGCGTGGCCGGCAATGGCGGCCCCGCGCCCGGCGCCGACGACAACGCCAGCGGCGTGGCCGCGCTGCTGGAGATCGCGCGCCTCCTCAGCGGCAGCGCGTTCGCGCACACGATCCGCTTTCTCGCCGTCACGGGGGAGGAGCCGGGGCTATGGGGCAGCGCGCACTATGCCGCGGCCGCGTGGACGCACGGCGAGAACATCGGCGGCGTCATCAATCTGGACATGATCGGCTACGACCACGACGGCGACGGCATCATGGAGGTGCACGCGGGGACCGATGCCGCCTCCATCGCGCTGGCGGGCGCCTTTGCAGCGCACATCCAGCGCGACGGCCTCAACCTGGTGCCGCTCGTCTTTGAGGCGGACGCCATCACGTTGAGCGACCACGCCTCCTTCTGGCACTATGGCTACCCGGCGATCCTAGTCATCGAGGGGCTGGCGGAGGGAGAGGAGAACCCGAATTACCACCGGGTGACGGACACGCTGGCGCACCTCTCCCTGCCATACCTCGCGGACATTGCCGTCGCGGCGGCGGCGACACTGGCCGAGCTGGCCGAGCCGTGGTATGCGGTGGTGTGGCTGCCCAGCCTCGCCGCGCACGGGCCGTGAGCGGCGGGCGCTCTAGCCGAACACTTCACCAATCAGCAGCCCCAGCAGCGCCACGATCACGCCCACTGTCAGCAGCAGCTCCGTCTCGGCCAGCCAGCTCCCCGGCCAGAGGAGATGCAGCAGGAAATTGACCAGCACCAGCAGCACACCGATCAGCACCGGCGCTCCCTTGTGTTTCACCGGCATCCCTCCCTCATCCCCGCATCGGCGTCAGCACGATCTTGAGCCCCTCTTTCGCCTCGAACACGCGGAACGCCTCCCGCCACGCGGTGATGGGAAAGGTGTGAGAGACCAGCACGCCGGTATTCACCTGCCCGCGCGCCATCAGCGCCAGCGCGCGCTGCCACGCCGAGTATTTCTGCCCCAGCGAGCCGGTTACCCGCAGCTCCTTGTAGGCGATCAACTCGAAATCCAGCTCAAAGGGGCGGCCAAAGAGGCCCACCTGCGTGTATTGGCCCAGCCGCCGCACCATCTCCAGCCCTATGCGCGCGCCCGCCGGCGCGCCGGAGCATTCGAAAAAGACGTCCGCGCCCTCACCCCGCGTCATGTCGCGTAGCGCCTGCACGGCATCCACCTGCTGCACGTTCAGCGTCTGATCCGCGCCCAGCCGCCGCGCCATCTCCAGCCGCGCCGCGTCCTGCGACGTGCCGCAGACGACGGCGTATGCGCCCGATGCCTTGACCAATTGCAGGCAGAGGAGGCCAATGGGTCCCGGGCCGCTGATGGCGACGATGTCGCCCGCGGCGACGCGCGTCAGCTCCAGCACCGCGTGGACGCAACAGGCCAGTGGCTCGGTCAGCGCGCCCGCCACGAAATCCACATTGTCCGGCAGCCGATGCAGCCGCTTGGCATCCACCACAACATAGTTGGCAAAGCAGCCATGATACACATAGCCGGTGAGCTTCTTCTGCGCGCACGTGTTATAGTTCCCGGCGCGACAGGAAACGCATTCGCCGCATACTGACGCGGCGGTCTCGGCGGTTACGCGGTCGCCCACCCGCCAGCCCGTAACCTCTGCACCCACCTCGGCGATCACGCCGGCGAACTCGTGCCCCATGATCACTGGCGGCTCGAGCGCCAACTTGATGTCGTTGTGATAGATGTGCAGGTCCGAGCCGCAGACGCCGCCCGCGTGCACCGCGATCTTGACCTGATGCGGGCCGGGCGTCGGCTCCGGCATGTCGCGCACCTCGACATTCCCCTCGCCCGGCGCGTATTTGACCAGTGCTTTCACCATCATCCTCCTCAGTCATGACAGCGGCAACGGAGACAAATAGGGGTTGGGCAACCCACCCTGTCATTGCGAGAGACCGCAGGGAGCGAAGCAATCCCCCGCTAGCATACGAGAGATTACTTCAGTCGCTTCTCTCCCTCGCAATGACACTGGCTCTGTCATTGCGAGCCGCGCCGCGGCGAAGCAATCTCCCCCGAATGGCCGGCTGAGGATTGCTTCGGTCGCTCCGCTCCCTCGCCACGACACGAATGGGCCAAGCTGTGCACCATCATCCAATTCCTGATTGACCTAGCAAAAGCAGACCTTTCGCCACCCTACGTTGTCTTGGAGCGGTCTTCTCGCTCTACGTGTATCGGCCGTACTTGTGCGCCGCCTCGAAATAGGCGCGCACATTCTCCAATGGCGTCCCCTCGCGGATCGAGTCGGATGTGCCGAGGATAAAGCCGCCGCCCGGCGCGGCCACCTCCAGCGCATAACGCACCGCGTCCACCACCTGCTGCGCCGTGCCCATCTTGATCACATACAGCAGGTCGGTCCATCCCTTTAGGCAAACGCGGTCGCCATACAGCCGCTTGGCCTCCGCCAGGTCCACGTCCCCCACCGGCGGCGGTGTCAGCGTCTCCACCACGTCCGCGCCGGCGTCCACGTAATCGCCCAGCGTGCGCATCATCTTGCCGTCGTCATAGATATGATAAATGCCGTCGTAGCGGTGGATCAGCTCCGCCTGCTGGCGCATCAGCGGCACGAACACCTCGCGAAAGATCGCCGGCGACCAGCCCGCGCTGAGTGAGCCATAGTACCACGTGGCAAAGACGTATCGCACCCCCTGCTCCAGCGCCGCCTTGAGCACCGTCTGCCCGTACTCCTGAAAGAAGGTGAACAAGCGGTCAAAGAAGGGGCGATCCAGGTAATAGTCCATCATGAGCTGCGCCATGCCGCGCGCGTCGCCGAGAAAGTGATCCAGGGGCAGGTTGAAGGTCATCTCGGCAATCCCCAGGTCGCCGATCAACCGATTCGACTCGTGATAGTCATGCACGTTCGGCTGCGTCGGGTCCGGCAGGATGTAGCGCAGCCTATCCAGGTCCGATGCGTCCTTGATCAGCGTCTCGTTGTGCACGGGGCTGGGCGACACGCCATATTCGCGTCCGCCGGGGGCGAGAAAGGTGTCGTCGCTGAGCTTGCCCGCCGGCGTCTCGAAGGTGCGCCGCACGCGCACGCCGCCGTCCTGCTCCGTCACCTCCTGCACGATGCGCACCTCCGGCGGCACAAAGCGATAGGTCAGCGATGGCCCGTGTATAAAGGTCGGGATGGGGTTTGCGACGGGGAGGCAGATGTCGAACCCGAACTCCTGCGCCGCCTGGATGTGGCGGGCCAGCGAGGACGAGCCATAATAAGCGACGAGATACGCGCCGATGCGCGGCGACACCGGCACGCGATCCGGGATCTCGCGGCGCATCGCCGCCAGGATACGCTCTCGGCCAGTCATTTCTGCGGCCATAATCTCTAGCCTCCTTGTAAGGAAATCGGGAATCGCCTTGCGGGTCGGGCCGCATGCGGGACGACCAAAACGCTAGTCTGGAAAGATCTTGCCCGGGTTTAGGATGCCCGCCGGATCGAACAGCGCCTTGATGCGGCGCATCAGCTCCACCGCCTCGCCGTGCTCCTGGCGCATGAACTTGATCTTGCCGATGCCGATACCATGCTCGCCGGTGGCCGTGCCGCCCAGTTGCAGCGCATACGCCACCAGCTCTTCTGCCACGAGATCGGCGCGGTGCAGCTCGTCCGGGTCATCCTTGCGCGCCAGCACCTCGGTATGCACGTTGCCATCCCCCGCGTGGCCAAACGTGCCCACGCGGATGCGATGCCTGGCGGCGATGGCGTACGCCTGATCCACCATCTCCGGGTACTTGGAGATGGGCACCACCACGTCGGTGATCGTCGTGCGGTGATCCGGGTTGCCATATTTGACCGCCTTGTGCGCTTCGCGCCGCGCGGACCAGATGCGCTCGCGCTCTTCGGCCGCCTCGGCGGTAACAAAGGAGCGCGCGTTGTGATCGCGGCACACCTCTTCGGCAAAGGCTAGCTCCTCTTCCACGCCGGCGCGGTTGCCGTGGAATTCCATGAACAGGGTCGGCGCGACGGTCAGATCCAGCTTTTCCCACCTGTTGATCTCGCGCACGATCTCCGGATCCACCAGCTCGATGGCGGCAGGGACCAGCCCATAGCGGATCGCCTCGAACACCGCCTGCGCGGCGTCCGCCACAGTCTCAAAGATGGCCACGGCGGCCATGATCCGCTCCGGCAGGCCGCGCAGCCGCAGCGTGATCTCGGTGATCACACCTAGCGTGCCCTCGGAGCCGACCATGAGGCGGATCAGGTCATAGCCGCTGGCGGACTTGGCCGCGTTGGAGCCGAGGTTGAGGATCTCACCGGTGGGCAGCACCACCTGCAACTTGAGCACATAGTCGCGCGTCAGGCCGTACTTGACCGCGCCCATGCCGCTGGAGGAGTTCGCCACCATGCCGCCGATGGTCGCCACGTCGGAGCTGCCGGGCGCCGGCGGGAAGAAGAGACCAGATGAGCGCAGTTGCCGGTTCAGCTCGTCATAGACGATCCCCGGCTGGACGCGCACCTGCAGATCTTCCTCGCGCAGCTCCAAAATGCGATTCCACTTGTACATCGCCAGCACGATCCCACCGCGCACCGGGATCGGGTTTCCTTCCAGCGAAGAGCCGCCGCTCCAGGGGGTTACGGGCACGCGGTGCGCCGTCGCCCAGCGCAAGAGGGCGCTGATCTCAGCCGCCGTTTCCGGCCAGACCACCACGTCCGGCAGGTGCGCCTCGTGAAATGACTCGTCGCGGGAGTGCGCCTCCCGATCCGCCGTCGTGGCAGAGATGCGCTCTGCGGGGAAGATGTCGCGCAAAGCAGCGATGAGTTCAGTGTCGTTCACAATGCCTCCTGTGAGCAAGTCTTGAGCCGAGAAACCCCATGCTCAACCGCACTTCCGTCTTATATTACTCCTCGACGGTGCCTTCTGCCTCCGCGGCCACCGCATCGCCCTGCGGCACCATCGCGCCGCACTTGATGCACTGCCGCCCCTTCTTGCCGGCGTCAGTAACCAGTCCGCCGCACAACGGGCACGGCTCCGGCAGCGGCCGGTTCCACGTTACAAAGGCGCACGTCGGATAGTTGGCGCAGCCATAGAACACGCGCCCCTTCTTCGAGCGCCGCTCCACCAGGTCCCCGCCGCATTCTGGGCACCTGGCGCCGGTGCGAACCACGTATGGCGCGGTGTAGCGACAGGTGGGATAGTTGCTGCACGCAAAAAAACGACCAAATCGCCCGCGCTTGACGACCACCTTGCCGCCACATTGCGGGCAGCGCAGCCCGGTCTCCTCCTCCTCCAGCTCCGCCTTGGGCATGGTGGCCTTCGCCTGCGCCACAGCGTCCGCAAAGGGCGCATAAAAGTCGCGCAGCACCTGCACCCACGCCTTGTCGCCGTCGGCGATCAGGTCCAGGTCCTCCTCCATGTGCGCCGTAAAGTCGTAATCAAGGATCGTGGGAAAGTGCGCCACCAGCAGATCGTTCACCGTCATGCCCAGCTCGGTGGGATAGAGCTGCCGCCCTTCCCGCGCCACGTATTCGCGCGTCAGCAGCGTCGTCAGCGTCGGCGCGTAGGTGCTGGGCCGCCCGATCCCCAGCTCCTCCAGCGTGCGCACCAGCGTCGCCTCGGTGTAACGGGGCGGCGGCTGCGTCCAATGCTGCTCCGGCAAGAGCTGCCGCAGGTCCAGCACCTCGCCGCGCGCCAGCTCCGGCAGCGCGCCTCCCCCGCCTTCATCCTCCTCGCCCGACGGGTCCACGCCGTACACGGCGAGATAGCCACGAAAACGGAGTTGCGAGCCATTGGCGCGGAACTGGTAGCGCCACGCGGCGGTCAGCGGCGCGAGCTGCTCCTCCGGCACGCGCTGCACCTGCGCCAGCGCGCCGGGCGGCGTCACTGGGCCGGCCATGATATCCACCGTGGTCGTGTCATAGATGGCGGGCGCCATCTGGCTGGCGACGAAACGCCGCCAGATCAGGTCATACAGCCGCGCTTCGTCGCCTTTGAGATGCGCCTCCATCTGCTGTGGCGTGCGCAGCACGGATGTGGGGCGGATCGCCTCGTGCGCCTCTTGCGCCTTGCGGGCGCGGGTCTTGTACTGCGGGGGCTGCACGGGGAGGTAATCGCCGCCAAAGGTCTCCTGAATGTACTGCCGCGCCTCGGCCTGCGCCGACTCGGCAACGTTGGTCGAATCGGTGCGCATGTAGGTGATCAGGCCGACGCGCCCCTCGCCGATGTCCACGCCCTCATAGAGCGCCTGCGCCGCCGCCATCGTGCGCTTGGCGGTGAACCCCAGGCGGCGGTTGGCGTCCTGTTGCAGCGTGCTCGTGGTAAAGGGCGCAGCCGAGTGACGCTGCCGCACGCCCTTCTCCACGAGGTTGATGACGTAATCCGCGCCGTGCAGCGCGTCCAGGATGGCGTGCGCCTCTGCCTCGTCCTTGATCTGCGGCTCTTGCCCGTCAACGCGAAAGAGCCGAGCGCGAAAAGTCTCGTGGGCCGGGGTGCGCCTGGCCAGCTCCGCGGTGATGGTCCAGTACTCGACCGGCACGAACGCGGCGATCTCGCGCTCGCGCTCCACGACCAGGCGCAGCGCCACCGACTGCACGCGGCCGGCGGAGAGCCGCGCGCGCACCTTTTCCCAGAGGATCGGGCTGATCTCATAGCCGACGAGGCGATCCAGCACGCGCCGCGCCTGCTGCGCGTCCACCAGCGCCATGTCAATGTCGCGCGGATGTGCAAAGGCATCCTGCACTGCTTTCGCCGTGATCTCGTGGAAGGTAACGCGCCGGTAGCGCGATGAATCCAGCCCCAGCGCCTGCGTCAGATGCCACGAGATCGCCTCCCCCTCCCGGTCCGGGTCGCTGGCCAGATAGACCACGCCGGCGGCATCCGCCGCGGCGCGCAGCTCTTTGACTACCGCCTTTTTCTCTTTGGGCACGAGATACTTGGGCACAAAATCGCGCGCCACGTCTACGCCCAGTTGCGACCGCGGCAGGTCGCGGATATGGCCGACCGACGCCTTGACGGCATAGCCCGACCCCAGAAAGCGGCTCACAGTGCGCGCCTTGGTAGGGGATTCCACGATGACCAAGGGCTTGCCGCTGGACGCAGCCACGGGCTGCGCCCGTGCTTTGGGCGCGCTCTCCGGCCTGGGAAGCCCTTCATGCGCCGGGGTGCGCCCCATCTTGAAGAGGCGAGTGCCGCACACGGGGCAGACCCCGCTCGTGGCGGGCGCGCCGTTGACAGTATAGACTGCGACCGGCTGGGAGATCTCCCGCCTGTCGCGGCACTTGACGCAATACGCGGCCAGCGGCTGTTCGGACATGCTCCATCCCGTGGTGCAGATTCGGGGGTGATTGTACCACCGGTGGGCGGTGGATGCAAAGCCTGCGGCGAGAGGACAGGAATGGCGCAATGATCAACTTGCCGAATGTCGCTCAGGGTGCTAGAATGGGTTTTGGGGCTCTCCACCGCACCTCTGCGCGGCTTGATCGGCGCGTGGTGCGCATAGATTGCACGCCTGCGTTCCCTATGACGATTTCGGTTGACGCGCCTCGCGGATACAGCAGGGGTGGTAGCCAGCCGCGCCGTAGAATAGGCGCGTTGCTCAGATGGGAGGGGGATATGAGAGCAATCATCGCGGTGGACGGCCTCTGCAAAGCCTATGGCGATGTGCGGGCTGTAGATGGCGTGGCCTTCGAGGTGCAAGAAAACGAGATCTTTGGCATGGTCGGCCCGAATGGCGCGGGCAAGACAACGACCATCGAGTGCATCGAGGGATTGCGCACCCCAGATGGCGGCACGGTGCGCGTGCTGGGGATGGACCCGCAGCGAGACGGCTACACCCTGCGGGAGCGGCTCGGCATGCAGTTGCAGGAATCCGCGCTGCCCGCGCGCCTGAGGGTCTGGGAGGCGCTGGACCTGTTCGCCTCCTTTTACCGGCGCGCCGTGGATTGGCGCCCCTTGCTGGAACAACTCGGCTTGACCGACAAGCGGAATGCCACCTTTGGCCAACTGTCGGGTGGTCAAAAGCAACGGCTGTTCATCGCCCTGAGCCTGCTCAACGATCCGGAGGTGATCTTCCTGGACGAGGTGACCACTGGCCTGGACCCCCCAAGCGCGCCGGGCCATGTGGGAGCTGGTGCAGAACATTCGCCAGCAGGGCAAAACGGTCTTTTTGACCACGCACTATTATGGAGGAGGCGGAGCGCCTGTGCGACCGGGTGGCGATCATTGACCATGGCAAGATCGTGGCCCTGGATGCGCCCGCGACCCTGATCCGCTCCCTGGGAATAGAGCAGCGGCTCGTGTTCACGCTGCCCCCAGGGCAGGCCGCCCCGCCGTTGGCGCACTTGCCTCAGGTCAGTCGCGTGGAACGATCCGGCGACCGCCTGACCGTCTACGGGCACGACGACCGCTTCGTGAACGCCGTGGTGTATGTGCTGGAAGACGCAGCGGTCCCGTTCCTCGATCTGCGCACCGAGCAGCCCAACCTGGAGGACGTCTTCCTGGCCCTCACTGGCCGGGAGATGCGGGAGTAGTACCATGAAGAGCTTCTGCAAGCTTATCCAAGTCAGTCTCAAACTCAACCTGCGCGAGCCGATCACGACTTTTTTCACGCTCGGCTTTCCCATCATGCTGGTGCTGATCTTTGGGGGGGATCTATGGCAACAAGCCGACGCCGCTGTTCGGGGGCTATGGCCCGATGGACGTCTCCATGCCCGCTTACACGGCGCTGATCCTCGGCTCGGTGGGCATGCTGACCGTGGCGATCTCTACCAGCAGCTACCGCGAAGCAGGTATCCTGCGCCGCTTTCGGGCGACGCCGCTGCCACCCTTGACATATATCCTGGCTGACGTGGCGACGAATCTGGTCATGACACTGCTTGGCATGGTCGGGCTGGTGCTCGCCGGCTGGCTGATCTATCGCGTCCGCTTCGAAGGGAACGTGCTCAGCGTCGCGCTGGCGATCATCCTGGGCGGGCTGACCATGTTCTCGCTTGGATACGTGATCGCGAGCCTGGCTCCCAGTGCTCGCGCGGCGCAGGTGATCAGCATGGTGGTCTTTTATCCGATGATGTTCATCTCGGGCGCCAGCGTGCCGTCGGAGGTCTTTCCGGCCACCATCCGTCGCATCGCCGATTCCTGCCGCTGAGCACCTGGTCAAGCTGCTGCGGGGACTGTAGTTCGGCGAGTCGTGGGGCCAACACCTCTCGGAAGTCGCGATACTGGTTGGGCTGGTGATCATCGGTGTGATCGCATCAGCAAGAGCTTTTCGCTGGGAATGACACCACGGGCACCAACTTGAGGAAAGCGGAGAGCCCCGTTCCCGCGAGGTTCTCCGCCTGGCCCATCGGCTTCCCGCTCCGCCTACAGCAGGTCCTCCAGTCGCCGGACCGTTAGCCAGAGGGACACGAGATAGAGCACGACGGCAAACGCCATCCCGATGAGCAGGTCCACCCAGAGGGGGAATAGCGTGCCCGCGCCGCCCAGCAGCAGATGGCGCAACGCATCCACCGTGTAGGTGAGGGGCAGCAGCGCAGCCACCACCCGCAGCGGCAGCGATGCCGCCGTCAGCGGCGCAAAGACGCCACACAAAAAGACCATCGGAAATCGGAAAAAGTTGGAAAGCGTCATGGCGTCGAACACCTCGCGCATCAGCAGGCTGATGATGACGCCGAGAAGGGAAAAGGCCACGCTGCCCACCGCCAGCGTCAGGAGCGCGCCGCCAGGCGCCAGCGGCATGCCCCAGGCAAGCCCCGCCCCCAGCCAGACGATCGCGCCGGTCAGCCAGCCAAAGAACACCCCGCTGGCCGCCTTGCCCACCAGCAGCGCGGGAGGCGAGAGCGGCGCCATCAGCAGCCGCTCCATCGCGCCGATTCGCTTTTCAAAGGCAATGACCACCGCCTCCATCGAGGTGGCGCCAAAGAGCACCGTCATCCCGATCAATCCCGGCACAGCGGCGCGGATGTCCTGCGGGTCGCGCAGGTAGAACGCCAAGATCATGACCAGCGGCAACATGATGCCCCAGCTCAGCAGCGGCGGCTTGAGATAGTAGGTGCGTATATCCTTGACGGTGATATACCAAGCGCGCGAGAGTTGCACGATCATCCTCCACCTCCTATCTGACGCGGCTTGGCGTTCTGCAGCGTCTCCACGTCCACGCCTGTCAGCGCCACAAAGGCATCCTCCAGCGTCGGGCCGATGGTCTGCAGGCGCTCGATCTCGGTGGCAAAGCGCTGCGCCGTCGCGGCGATCTCGGCCAGTGCGCCAGCCACCGACCGCACCTCCAGCCGCAGCCGGTTGCCGCTGCGCGAGAGCTGTTGCACCTGCGGGGAGGCGCGCAGCGCCGCCACCAGCGCCTCGCTCGGCGCACGCAACGACACCTCCACCACCTGCTGCGTCGCGCATCGCGCGCAGAGCGCGCTGGGCGTATCCACCGCCACCAGCCGCCCCTGCACCAGGATGCCCACCCGATCGCAGAGCTGCTCCGCCTCAGCAATCAGGTGCGTCGTCAGCAAGATCGTCGCGCCCTGCTGGTGCAGCTCGCGGATCATGCCGCGCAGCGCGCGGGTGCTGGCCACATCCAGCGCGGTGGTCGGCTCGTCCAGCAACAGGATCGGCGGGCGGTGCACCAGCGCCGCGGCGATGGTGAGGCGGCGCTTCATGCCGCCGGAGAGCGCGCCGAAACGCGTGCCCGCGCGGTCGCTCAGCTTGAACTCGCGCAGCAGCTCGTCGGCGCGCGCGCCCCACTCGCGGCGCGGCAGGCCATAGAGCTGTGCCACAAAGACGAGATTGTCGCGCGCGGAAAGCTCCTGATACAGGTTGGAGCGTTCCGGCACGACGCCCAGCCGCGACTTGGCGGCGAGCGGGTCCGCGGCGACATCCACTTCGCCCACGTACGCCTTTCCCGCCGTGGGCCTGATGAGCCCCGTGAGCAGGCGGATCGTAGTGGTCTTGCCGGCGCCATTCGGCCCCAGCAAGCCGAAAAGCTCACCCTCGCGGATATCGAGATCGAGATGGTCCAGCGCGCGCAGTCTGCCATAGTCGCGCGTCAGGCCAACGGTGCGAATCGCGTTCAACTTCACGCCTCCTCCGGGGACCCCGCCAGCACGCCGCGCCGTACCAGCCAGCGTACAGCATAGCTGGCCGCCAGCCCCACGACAAACCCCAGCGCCATGTTCGTGGCCACGGAGAGCGCCGTCGTCAGCAGCGCCAACGCCAGCGGCCAGCGCCGCAGCCGCAGCACCGGCTGCACGAACTGCACGCCCACCATGAGCATCATCCCGCCCACCAGCGCCATGGGAAAGGCAGACAGGATGCCGCCCAGCGACCGGCCCAGGAACACACCAAGGCCGATCTCGATCAACCCCTCCAGGATGTTCGTGCCGCCGGTGCGCGCGCCGAAATAGTATTGCCCCGCCAGCCCACCCGCGCCATGGCACATGGGCATGCCGCCGAAGAAGGAAGAGGCGACGTTCATTACTCCCATGTTCAGCATCAACCGCTGCTCGCTCACCGGCCGATCGGGAAAGAGCTCCCGGATCATGGTCGCCGTCGCCAGCACCGCGTTGGTCAGCGAGAGCGGAATCTGCGCGAACCCGGCCAGCACCATCGCCCGCCACACGTCCGACCAGGCGGGCACGGCAAAGCGCGGCAGGCTGATCCCCCACGCCAGGTGCGGTGCCAGCTCGCCGCGCAGCGCCATCAGCGCCACGCCGCCGCCCATGATCACCAGCGCGGCGGGTGCATAGCGGTTCTTGCGCAGCAGGAGGATGACGGCGACGGCAGCGATGCCCAGCCACGGCTCCGGCGCGATCATCTTGAGCGCCTGCCACGCCAGCGTCACCCCCAGCGCGAGCTGGATGCCGCGGATCAGGTAGAGGGGCGTGATCTGCGCCAGTTTGCGCACCGCTCCGGTCATGGTGAGCAGCAGCCAGAGCACGCCCAGCCCTAGTCCCGATGCCACCACCATGGACGCCGTCCATCCCTGCGCGATGGCCGTGACAGAGACGACCTTTTTCGGCTCCACCGGCATCGGCAGGCGGTACACCAGCCCGGTGGCGATGTTGGTCAGCCCGATCATGA
>JAIOAV010000088.1 GCA_019873665.1 Chloroflexota bacterium | reverse complement strand
TCACGGAAGAGGCCATCGTCGTCCTGGTGCGATTGCAGATAGGCGATCCACTCGGCGCGCTCGCGCCCGCCCAGCGAATCCAGCTCGCCGCAAAGATGGCGGGTCATGGCGGCATAGGTGGAGGCGTAGAGCACCGGCGCCGCCATGCCTGCCGCATAGAGATAGCGGCCATAGGGCGCGTCGGGCACGCGTAGCGTCTCAATGTAGGCGAGCGTGGCAGCCGTCAGAGAGTCCATCGCGGCGCTCCTGTGCGGGGCCGGACGCGCTACGCGATCAGGCGGCGAATGGCGTCCAGGCTCTGGCGCGCGGTGGCGTCGAGGTTGGCCAGCGTGCCGCCGCCGCGCACCGGCGAGCACATCTCGTAGGCGACATAGCCGTCGAACCCACCCTCACGCAGCCCGCGGAAGAACGCCGCATAGTCAATGAACCCCTCGCCCACCGGCACGGCGCGCACCACATCCGGCAGTGGCTCGTAGTTGACAAGGCCGGGCAGGTGACGGAAGCGAGTCTGTTTGACATAATCCGCTACCGTGGTTTGCACCATGCGCGGCGCCAGCCGCTTGGCCCACATGTAGAGATCCGCCTCCTGCAGCGCCACGCTCCAGGCATCAAACATAGCTACACAGTTGGGCCGATCTACCTCGTCGAGGAAATCCACATACGACGCGACGCCCACGCCGATGTCGTGATGGTTCTGCACGCCGATCTGCACGCCATAGTCGGCGGCGATGTCGCATGCCTGCCGCACCCCATCCACGCACCGCTCCCATGCGGCGGTATAGGGGAGGGCATCCGTGAGATAGCCGGTAAAGACGCGCACCACTTTGGCGTCCAGCAGCGCGGCGAACTCGGCCAGCCGCCGGATGTAGCCGAGCTGCATCTCGAAGAAGGGCACCTCGCCGCTTTCCAGTCCGCCGGTGAAATTGGTATAGGCGGCGATGCTCGCCACCGGCAGTCCCAGATCGTCCAGCAGCGCCTTCAGCCCGCGCACATCCGCCTCGGTATAGTCCACGGGCGAGAGGTGTGGGCGCTTGCCCATCAGCTCCACGGCAACAAAGCCGAGCTCCCGGGCCTTGCGGCAGGCGTCGGGAAGGCTGAGGCGCGCTTGTCCCCACAGTCCGGCATAGCTCACGGTAAAGAGCATTGGTATCATCTGCTTCAACCTCCACTTGTGTCCGGCATATGGCGGCCAGCGTGCGTATCATAGCGCAAAATGCGCCGGCGGCAAAAAGAGAAGGTGGGAAGCCATTGCAATGGCTTCCCACCTTCTGAGCGTTCGCGCCGCTTAGCGGCGGTCCGGCGCCACTTCTGCCCAGACCAGGTACGCCACGCCCGCGACGAGCGCCACGATGGCGGCAACCGTCAGATTGTTGCTCACATAGCCCAGCAAGGCCGTGAACAGCTGCGCGCTCCAGGTGTTTGACTGACCCGAGCCGTAGACCGCGGCGGTTAGGTAGCGGGCGGCGTACAGCATGGCGGCGATGCCACAGAAGATGACCCCAGTTAGCCTGCGAGACATGGCACTGCTCCTTTCGCGTTCTATTCTGGCTCCTATGATACTTCGGGCGCGCCGTTTTGTCATCGGCAGCAAGTACCAATTCATCTCAGCCAAAAGTGCCGTTTTCGCCCACGACAAATGCTGTAGGCCAAAAGGGCAGGAGGTCAGAAAGGTAACGTCCGCTGTCGCATCAGCCGGCGCATGCCTCTAGTCGGCGGCGATTTCCGCACGCCGCAATGCCTCCAGCGCCGGCTCGATGTTCGTCTGCACCTCGTTTAGGTGCCAGTAGAGGCCGCGCCGCGCCATCAGCTCCCCGTGTGTGCCCTTTTCCGCGATCCGTTTTCCCTCCAGCACGACGATGGTGTCCGCGTGACGGATGGTGGAGAGTCGGTGGGCGATGATGATCGTCGTGCGGTTGAGCATCAGTCGTTCCAGCGCCTGCTGGATCAACAGCTCGGTCTCGGTGTCCACCGACGAGGTGGCCTCGTCCAGGATCAGGATCGGCGCGTTCTTGAGCACGGCGCGGGCGATGGAAAGGCGCTGCTTCTGCCCACCGGAGAGCTTGACGCCCCGCTCGCCGATGAGGGTATCGTATCCCTCCGGCAGCTTTTCGATGAACTCGTGCGCATTGGCGATCTTGGCCGCCTGGATCATCTCCTCCTCGGTCGCGTCCGGCCGGCCAAAGAGGATGTTCTCGCGCACGGTGCCGTGAAAGAGGAACACATCCTGCAACACCATGCTGATCTGGCGGCGCAAGCTCTGCAGTGTCAGCTCCCGCAGGTCGTGACCATCCAGGGTGATCTTGCCCGCGGTTGGATCGTAGAAGCGCGGGATCAGGCTGGCCATCGTCGTCTTGCCGACGCCGGTGGGGCCGACCAGCGCCACCACGTGATTCGCCGGGATCTCCAGACTGATGTGCTCCAGCACCGTGTCGCCACGGTCATACTGAAAGCTCACATCGTGAAAGACGATGTGCCCCTGCGCGCGTTCTGTGAGCGCGATCGCGGTCGGGTTATCATATGGCTCTGGCTCTTCGTTCAGCAGCTCGGACACCCGATCCGCTCCGGCCAGCGCTTCCTGCACCTGTTCCCAGTCGCCGCTCAGGGCGCGGATCGGCTGGTAGAACATCTCCAGATAGAGGAAGAAGGCCACCAGGTCCTGCAGTGGCAGCGTCCCCTGGAAGGCCAGCCGCCCGCCAAAGTAGATGACGACGATCGTGCCCAGGGAGGAGGTGAATTCCACGAATGGCTGGAATGTTGCCATCAGCCGCAGCGCGTGCAGCAGCGAGTCGCGATAACGCTCGATGTGCTTGCCGATGCGGCCTGCCTCGGCCTCTTCCCGCGTGAATGCCTTGATCTCGCGGATGCCGGAGAGATTGTCGTTCAACGTGGCGTTCAGTTCGGCTAGCTCTTTCTGGCGCATGCGGAAGGCGGGACGCACGTACTTGGCAAAGTTGCGCATTGCCCAGATGATCGCCGGGATCGGCACCAGTGTCAGGAGCATCACCTTCCAGTTCAGGCTGAGCAAGATCACGCTGACGCCCACCAGCGTCAGGACGTGCACCAGGATGCCGGGGATGGCGTGTGCTACCAGGCGCTCGAACATATCCGAGTCATTGATCATGCGCGACATCAACTGGCCGGTCTGCTGATCCGAGTAGAAGCGAAGCGAGAGCCGCTGCAGGTGCTCATAAATGCGGCGCCGCACGTTGGTAACGACGCCCCAGCCGGCGATGTGCGCCTCGTAGGAGCTGAGAAAGCGCAAGACGCCGCGCGCGATGTACAGTCCCAACAGCCCCACCGCCAGCCGGGTGATGTACCCGCTGGTCTGCGCATCCCACACCCCACCCTGCACAGCGCCGATCAGGTTGCGCACAAACAGCGGCGTGAGCAGCTCCACGCCGACTAGCGCGATCATGGCGAAAATGGCAATCGCCAGAGGTGCCGCATAGTTCTTGGTGTAAGAAAAGACATACCGCAATGTTTTCACGACAACGTTCCTCCTAGTACGGTGCTTTCTGCAACCGCTCGCACGGCGTATTCCTTTAGCAGACTAACATAGATTCGATACTCGGCAAGCGACACGCCGGGCGGCGTCTGGTGGTCGCAGGAAGGGATGTAGCCGCCCTGGCGCATCAGCGGCAGCAGCCGCTCGAACTCGGCGCGTATCGCCGCCTCGCCCCGATTCATCACCATCTTGTCATAGCCGCCGATCAGCTTGATCGGCGGGTGCGCGGCGCGCAGCGCGACGATATCCACCCCGGCCTGCCGCTCCAGCGGCAAGAAGCCGTGCACATCCACCGCGGCGAACCACGGCACGAGCTGGGTGATGTCGCCATCGGTGTCAATGAACGGGATGATACCGTAGCGTCGTACCTGCGGGATGATCTCCCGATAGTAGGGCGCGATGAACTCCTCGAACAGGGCGCGCGAGATCATCGGCCCTTTATTGTAGCTCATATCCTCGGCAAAGGTCATAAAGTCGGGGCGGCAGATGGCGCAGACCTCATCCAGCACCCGCTGGTTGTACGCCAGCAGGTCCTGGTTGATGGTATGCATAAGCTCCGGCTGGTCGTAGAACGCCAGCAGGTGCGGCGCGATGCCGAACAGCTTGCGCGGGAACCAGAAAAAGCCATCGAGCGAGATCCACACCACCATCTCGCCGCGCGCCTGCCGCTCCGCCCACCCCTCCAGGCGTTGCCTGTCAAAGGCATCTTCCGGGTAAAGGTGCTGCTTGACCTCGCGGTAGCTGGCGAGGTCGGTTACCGGCCCATGCTCATAGATGCCGCCGCGCGGAAAGGAGGGCTTTCGCGGCCCGATCCAGTATTGCCGATAGACATCCAGTCCCAGGTACTCGCGAATCTCGCCAGCATCGCTCAACTCGCGCGGCAGGCCCTCCTCCCGCCAACGGGCAATCGTCTGATCCCACCATCCCGCCCACTCGATCACCGGCAGGCGGTCCACAGGCCGCCCCGCCATGGTGTTATGAAATCGCGTGCGGTTGTCCATCTAGAGGCGCTCCTGCAGCGGGAAATAGACAGTGTAGCGTTCGTCCACCACCTCGTACAGCGGCGTGAAGCGGATGTTGCGCGGCTGGCCACACGTGCGGTAGTCATGCCGCCAGTAGGCCCACTCTCGCTCGTTATCGGGCGTCAGGATCGCCTCCGGGTGCGCCGGGTCGCCGTAGAGCGTGATCTCCTCGTCGCACAGCCCCGCCAGCACCACGGGGCCATCCATGAAGGCCACCATCTCCGGCGCGTCCGGCAGCGGACAGGTGTACAGCCGCTTCGGCAGCTCGATATACACCTCATCCTCGTGCCATGTGCGACGCAGGGGGGCAAAGGTCGTGGGCGCATGCGGCACATCCTGCCGCAGGCCGTTTACGGTAACCGTTGGCGCGGCGCTCAGCCACCAGGGTAATCGCACATGCAAGGCAAAGGCCACCGGCTGCGCTGCCCGCACCGACACGCGCACGGCGACGGTCTCCGGCCGGTGCGTCCGCGCGATCTGCGGGTCGAGCGCCAGCGACACCTCCACCGGCACGCCCTGCCACTCCCAGCGCAGCGTGCTGGGGATGTATTGCGCGATGGTCAGCCCCTCCTCGCCGGCATAGTAGATGCCGTCGGCGTAGGAGGCGTGCGCCTGCACCAGCGAGCCGTGGCAGCACCAGAAATGGTCTGTCGGCGTGCCCCACGTCTTGCGCGCGCCTGCCTGCAGCGGCAGGAAATAGGTGATCATGCCAGTACACGGGTGTTGCTGCGCCAGGATACCGTTGTAAAGGTTGCGCTCGCAATAGTCGGCGTAGCTGGCATCGCCCGTCCAGCGGAAGAGATAGTCGGCCAGGCGCATCATGTTATAGACGACGCAGTGCTCCTGATTCTTGTCGCCCAGTCGCGCCGCGAGCTCGTGCGGCGGCGTCCACACCTCGCCACACGTCTGGCCGCCGGTGCAATAGTAGCCGCGGTCGGTGACGGCGCAGCGCCAGTACGCCTCGACGATCTCGCGCCAGCGCGCCTCGCCGGTAACCTCCCAGGCGCGGGCCGCGCCCTGCACCTCTGGGATGGTGGTGTTGGCGTGCTTGTTCGTCAACGGGTCCTGTCCGTCCAGCAGTGGCTGGAAGAGGCGCGGCCGGTCATAGCGGCGCAGCAGCTCCAGGTGACGCGGGTCGCCGGTGAGGGCATACAGGTCAGCCCATACCTCCAGCATCCCGCCGGTCTCCACGTCGAGAATGTCATCCATCTGGGCGCGGGTGAACTGGCCCGTCCAGCGGTAGAACCACTCCGCCCAGCGCTGCATGATCTCCAGCGCCTGCGCGTTCCCCGCCAGCGTGTGCATCTCGATCAAGCCCATCATCGTCTTGTGCAGCGTATAATGTGGCGCCCACACCCCCTTGCCGCGCGCGATCCACTCCAGGTAAGTCGGCGGGATCGAGCCTGCCCACTCGCCGCCGTTTTCGTGCTGGCAGCGCGCCAGCTCGGTGACGATATGATCCGCCTTGGCTTTGATCTGCGCGTCGCCCGTGTGCGCCCAGATGCGCGCCGCGGCGGAGAGCCAGTGTCCGAGAAAGTGGCCGCGCACCTGACAGGTCGGCGACTCCCACCCCCAGTGGATCCCTTCCGGGTGCTGTCTGGGAGCCCAAAGCCCAGCCTCCTGGTAGTAGTTCTGGAGGAGGTTCTCGTCCTTGAGGCCCATCAGGTAGCGATAGTTGAGGTCGAAGCGGGACTGAAAGACGCTGCGCTGCAACTGCACGTTGCGGCGCGGCACCGGCATAAGTTTGTGTGCGGACATGAAACCCTCCTTCTCCACGCCTGCGACTGGCGGGGGCTTTGCTGGCGATATGTCAGCTAAGGACCGTCCGATCCTAGCAGACACACAGGAGGGCAAGGATACGGAATATCCTTGCCCTATCATAGCTACATCATTTCGTCTCGCACGCTGTCATTATACTCGAATCTTGCTACAGTATATGACGAAAAGGGGCATGAGTCAACTTGTAAAATCGCGTGCGAACCGGGCAGAGCAGCCTCTTTTGACAATCTGCTCATTCCGTAGTATCATATAAACAGACTGGTCGGTATCTTTTTTATCGCAGCCAAGAACCAAGGAGAAGAGCATATGGTGCGCATTGCGGTAACCGGCAGCGCCGGCTACCTGGGGCGGGCTGTTCTGCGCGCGTTGGAGCAGGACCCACAGGTGGAGCGGGTGGTGGGGATTGACCTGACGCCTTGCCCGGAGAGCGTCAAGACGCGGTTCTGCCGCGCTGACGTGCGTGACCCCGCCCTGGTGGAGGTCTTGCGCGCCGAGGGGATCAACGCGATCATGCACCTGGCTTTTATCATCGAGGCGCGGGGCGATCCGGCGCTGATGCGAGACGTGAACGTAGGCGGCACGGCGAACGTGTTGCGGGCCGCCGCCGCGGCGGGCGTGGATTCCTTCCTGCTGATGAGCTCCCTCACGGTGTATGGCGCCTGGCCGGACAATCCGCCGCTGCTGACGGAGGACCTCGTGCCGCGACCCAACCCGGATGACCTGTATGGCCAGCACAAACTGCAGGTGGAGTGGCTTTGCCATCAGTTCGCCGCGGCGCACCCGGAGGTGAGCGTGGCGATGATGCGCCCCTGCGGCATCATCGGGCCGAATTTCGACACGCCGTTCATCAAGGCGATGCGCGAGGCCGCCTTTCTGCCGTTGCCACAGCAGTGCCGTGGCGCGGCCCAGTTCATCCACGAGGACGATGCGGCGCAACTGGCGCTCTTGCTGGTGCGGGAGCGGGCGCGCGGCATCTACAATGCTGCCCATCCCGAGACGTTGCCGTGGCGCAACGTGTACGAGCGGCTGGGCAAGCCGATCATCTCGCTCCCCTGGGGGGTGTTGAATATGGTGTTTCGCCTCCTCTGGTCTCTGGGCAAGTTCCCCGTATTGCCCACGCAGATGAGCATCATGACCTGTCCGCTGGTGATCAGCGGCGAGCGCGCCGAGCGAGAGTTGGGTTTCCGCCCCCGCTACAGTAGCAGCGCAGCGCTGGAGGCAGCCCTGCGCCGCGCCTGATTTGACATGCTCTCCATTGAAGTTAGAATCCCCAGCGCCAGATATCCTCACCGATGTCTGGCGCTTTTCTGAACCCGGCGTGGTCGGACGGCGTATTCTACAATAGTCCGATGCATAGGAGACCGCTCTTGCCCAAATTCATCGCGCGACGACTGCTGACCCTGCCCGCCATCCTCCTGCTCGTTACATTCATCCTCTTTGCGCTCATGTGGCAATTGCCCGTCGAGCAGCGTGCCAAGATCTATATGCCATCCATCAAACCTAACGCCAGCGAGGAGGAGGTGGAGCGCCTCATGGCGCAGATCATCGCGCGGCGCGGGCTGGACCAGCCGGCGTACATCCAGTACTTGAGCTGGTTGCGCAACCTGGCGCGCGGCGAGTGGGGGTATTCGCCGATGTGGCGGCAGGACGTGTTGCGGGGGCTGCTGAGCCGTGCGCCGGCGACTCTGGAGCTGGTGCTGGCGGCGATGATCCCGGCCGTCGGTTTGGCCTTGCTGCTGGGGCCGCTGGCAGCGCGCTACGAGTATCGCCTGCCAGATCAGATCATCCGCATCGTCGCATCGGTCGCCTGGTCGTTCCCTGCCTTTATCCTCGGCCTGCTTCTGATGAACGTCTTTTACGCGTGGCTGGGGTGGTTCCCGCCAGAGCGGTGGAGCGATTGGGCGGGGCAGGTCGCGCAATCCACATCGTTCCGGTGGTACACTCGTCTATACGCTCTCGATGCCCTGCTCAACGGCCGCCTGGACCTGTTTGTGGACGCCCTGCGACATCTCGTACTGCCAGCGGCGACGCTGGCAGTGGCGCAGTGGGCGCTGATGACGCGCGTGCTGCGCGCCGCCACCCTGGACGCTCTGAGCCAGGATTACATTCTCGCGGCGCGCGCCAAGGGCCTGCCGGAACGGTACGTCATCGCACGGCATGCCCGCCGCAATGCCCTCCTGCCGCTGATCTCCATGGCCGGTGTGGCGGCGTCGCTGCTGATCACCGGCACGGTCGTGGTGGAGCTGGTGTTCTCGTACCCGGGCGTGGGGCGCGCTGCCGTGCAGGCCATCCTGGCGAGTGATGTGCCGGTGGCGGTGGGATTTGCCCTCTTCTCCGGCGTCATCACCATCGTGGCAAGCCTGGTCGCGGACGTGCTCTATGCTGTGGCCGATCCGCGCGTGCGGCTTTATTAGGGAGAGATCGCCGATATGCCGCGTCGCATCCTGCGCTATCCAGAGCTGCTGCTAGGTGGGTTGATCGTGTGCGCCTTTGCGGTGGTCGCGCTCACGGCGCCGCTGATAGCGCCGCCGCAAGAAGATGGCGCCTATCTCATCCCGCACCATGGCTTTGCCATGCACCCGCTTCCGCCCGGCCCGGGGCATCCCTTAGGCACGTTGCCGGGACAATATGACATCCTGTATGGCTTGGTGTGGGGCGCGCGCGTGGCATTTCGCGTCGGGCTGATCATCACGGTGGGGCGGGCGATCGTGGGGGTGTTGCTAGGGCTTTGTTCTGGGTTCTTCGGCGGCCCTGTGGATGCTCTTCTGATGCGCCTCACCGACGCCTTTCTTTCCTTCCCGATCATGGCCGCAGTGCTGGTGATGCTGTCCACACTGCAGGCGCTGCCGGCGACCTGGCTGCGCGGCTCGACGAGTCGCACCGATGACACCATCACCTGGGCGCTGATCCTCTTTGGCTGGATGTCGTATGCCCGGCTGGTTCGCGGGAACGTGCTGCTGGAAAAGACGAAAGAGTATGTGCAAGCCGGGGTCGCCATCGGCCTGCCGCGCCTGCGGCTGATGTGGCGTCACATCCTGCCCAACGCCATGCAGGGGCTGCCGGTGCTCATCGCCTCGGACATCGGCGCGATGGTGGCACTGGTGGCGGTCTTTGCCTTTGTCGGCATCCCCATCGGGCTGTACCAGGGGCGACCGCTGGCCGACTGGGGGCAGATGCTCAATTTGGCCCGCAACTGGGTGATCGGCACGCCCGGCAAAGCCTTTGCCTTCTGGTACACCTACTTGCCGACGAGCCTGGCTATCGTCCTCTTTGCCGCGGGATGGAATCTGCTCGGCGATGGCCTGCGGGACGCGCTGGATCCACGCGCGCGGCGGTAGCGGCGCGGTGAAGGCTAGGGGGCGGCATGGCGTGCCAGGAACGCCTCCACCTGCGCGCGCGTCGGCGCGCCCTCCATCGGCCCTTTGACGGTAACGGCCAGCGCGCCGACGGCATTGGCAAAGCGCCCCGCCTCCGCCAACGGCATTCCCTCCAGCAACGCCACAGTGAACGCGGCGCAGAAGGAATCGCCCGCGCCGGTGGGGTCCACCTCGGTGACGGGAAAGGCGGGGATGTGCAACTCCTCCGCCGCCGTGAAGACGCGGCTGCCGCGCGCCCCCTCCTTGAGCACCACGATCTTGCCCTGGCGGGCCAGTTGGCGGCACCCTTCCTCGTCCGTGGCCGCGCCGGTGAACAGCTTGCCCTCGCCGGCACTGGGCAGGAAGACATCGGCCCGCGTCAGCACTGGCGCGCAGAGCGCGCGGATCTCGTCCGCGCTGAGCACCTCTGGGCGGATGTTCGGGTCGAAGGAGAGCCGCGCCTCCGGCGGCAGCATCTCCATGGCCCTGTAGCACGCCTGGCGAGAGGACTCACAGATGGCGAGGTTGCAGCCGGTGAGGTGCAGCCAGCGCGTGCCGCGCAAGTATGCGGGGTCCACATCCTCTGGCGAGAGCTGACCCGCCGCAGCGTGCCGCCAGTGGTAGAGGAACCTGCGGCTGCCATCGCGAAAGTAGGCGACGAAGGCGACCCCTGTGCTATGCTCTGGCGAGACACGCACCCGCGTCGCGTCCACGCCGTCCCGCGCAAAGCGATCCAGCAAGCAGCGGCCAAAGTCGTCCCGCCCGACCACCCCGATAAAGCCGGCGCTGCGCCCCAGCCGTGCCACCGTGTCCACATAGATGGGCGTGTCGCCGCTGGGGAAGGGGCCGACGAACGTGCCAGGGCGGTCCAGCGGCTCGTCCAATTGCACGCGCATTACCTCCACCAGCATATTGCCGAGGGAGATTACCTCTGGTGTGGGCATGGTTTCCCCCCTTGCTGCCTGGGCAGCGCCGGACTTCCAAGACACCAAGAAGCCGTCTTTGCCCTGGTGGTTTATGTTTCCTCGACCAGGCCCGCCGCATGCAGCCAGCGGCGGTAGGTCGTGAGGTCAAAGGGCGGGTGGCCGGATAGATAATGGCTCTTGCCCTCCCCCAGCGGGCTGGACCAGGTCAATCCGTAGAAGCGCTTTTCGCTGGCAAAGAAGGGCACGCGCGCCAAGGGCGTCACGGCGTCTGCCGCGGCCACCGCCTCCCCCACTGCCACGATCTCACCCTTGTCCACGTCGCGCACCTGATACGTCAGCGGTAGATCGTCGCGCGTGTCGTTGCTGGCGACCAGCTCCAGATGCCACGCCTTGGGCTCGCGGAACATCAGGCAGAGCGGCGCTTGCGCTCGCTTGATAAAGTTGAACGCTAGCTTTTTCGCCCAGTAATAGTCCACGATGGCGTCGGAGAACTGCGGCCAGCCATCTAGCAGGTTCCACCAGAGGATGCCGGTGCGCCGCCACTTTTCTGAGCGAAACAGCTCGATGAAGAACTTTTTTGCTTCCGCCTGGGTCGCCTGGCTGGCAAAGGCGAACTCCTCCAGCGTGTCCGGCACGTCGCCGAACAGCTCGCGCACCTGCCGCACCATCAGCATCACGCGCCCGTCATAGATATCCACGCCCGGCACCGGCGACGTGGCGTGCAGCAGCCACTCCTCGTTGTCGTAGGGTGGCCACACCCTGTCCGGCGAGATGAAGCGGCGGATGGATGCCGGCGATGGGCAGCCGTGATAGCCGATCTCGCTGGCAAAGTGGCAGAGCGAGTTGCGATAAAAGTCGCTCTTGAAATAGTCGCGTGGCCCCCAGAGGTGATTCTCCGGCAGATATGGCTCCCCCGCCAGGAACGCCTGCGGGTCGCAGTAGGGCGAGCTGGGCAGATACGGCCGCGATGGGTCCTCTTGCTGCAGCACGTCTGGCAGGACACGCCGCGTCAGCACATTGGTGTTGGGATCGCGGGGGCGCGCCGCGCGAAAGTGCGTCTGGTCGCACTCGTTATCCCCCGCCCAGAGCACTAGTGAGGGATGTTGCCGCAGGCGACGGACCACGCGACGCACCTCCTCCGCCAGTTGCCCGCAGAAGGCCGGGTCGTGTGGATAGATCGCGCACGCCATGGCAAAATCCTGCCAGATCATGATGCCCTGCTCATCGCACAGGTCATAGAACAGATCATTCTCGTAGACGTTCCCGCCCCAGCAGCGGAGCATGTTGCACCCCAGCTCGGCGGCCAGCGCGATAGCGGGGCGAATCCGCACCACATCACGCGAGTGATAGGCGTCCAACGGCACCCAGTTGCTCCCCTTGACGAACACCTTTTCGCCGTTGACGACAAAGCAGAACTCGCCGTTGCCCAATGAATCGGTCGTGCTGGTGCGGTGCAGCTCGACGGTGCGGATGCCGTGGCGCAGCGTCCGCCGGTCTATCTCCTCGTCGTTCTTGAGCAGCGTTACCGTTACGTCGTAGAGATGCGGCGCGCCGCGGCCCCGTGGCCACCAGAGGCGGGGCTGATCCACATGCATGGGGAACTGCCCGGCAGCAAAGAGGGCGCGCTGGCGTGTCGCAAAGCGGTGATCGTCGCATGTGCCCTCCACGACGATCTCGTACACGTCATCTGGTGCGGCGGCAAGCTGCGCCGCATAGTGCAGCGCCAGTTGTGCCGACTCGTGTCGTTCTGCCAGTCGCACCGTCTCCAGATAGAGCATCTCCAGCCGCTCGACGGGGAGGAACTCCAGCCGCACCGGACGCCACAGCCCGGCCGATAGCGCGCGCGGCATGATGTCCCAGCCATACATGTGCGGCGCTTTGCGCACATAGAGCGAGTCCCAGTTGGCTTTGCCTGCCATGAGCGCCGGCGGATAATCGTGCCGCCGCGCCTCATCGGCGGCGGGACGGATGTGCACGAGCAACTCGTTTTCTTCCTGCAGCAGGCCGTCCACGGCAAAGGTGTGTTCCACCAGCATATTGTCGGTCCGCCCCAGAAGCTGCCCGTTCAGGTAGATCTCGGCAAAGCAATCCACCCCCTCGAACACGAGCTGCGCCTGCGTGCCCGGCGGCGGTGTGGCGCGAAAGCTGCGCCAGTACCAGACATGCGCCGCCTCGTAGCGGCGCAATCCGGCGATGTTCATGCCATAGAACGGCTCTTCGATGATGCCGTTCGCCTGCAGATCCAGTTCGAAATTGCCCGGCACGCGACACGGATAGACCGGCAGCGCGGCATTCGATATCGCCGCCGCTGTGTGCCATGTCGCGGCGGGGCCCCCAATACACTCCGCCGTTGCCAACGCCTCCGGCTCCGCGTAGGCAAAAGACCACTCGCCCGATAGATCAACACAAGACCGCCTGGCATTCGCTCGCATGCGTCTCTCCTCTGCTGTTGCTGTGGCAGGACGTTTGACATTTCCGCTCGTCTGTCGAGAATATAATCTATCCTGCGCTGGCGTCAACTGGCCGCCGTGCGCCGGATGCCAACCACGGCGAAAGGAGTAGGCGCTCGTGCCGGAAAAGGTGCTCGTGGTGGAGGACGAACCCTCTCTCCTCGACGCGCTCGAATACAACCTGCGTCGCCAGGGCTATGAGGTGCGCACTGCCACCGACGGCCTGAAGGCTCTCGAGATGGCGCGGCGCGACCGCCCAGACCTGATCATCCTTGATATCATGCTGCCCGGGCTGGATGGCTTTGAAGTGTGCCGCGCCCTGCGGCGCGAGATGAACGTGCCGATCCTCATGCTGACGGCGCGCGCCGACGAGGTGGACAAAATCGTCGGCCTAGAGGTGGGTGCCGATGATTATCTGACCAAGCCGTTCAGCATGCGCGAGCTGATGGCGCGGGTCAAGGCGTTGTTGCGGCGCGTGCGGCTAGTGCGCGAGGAGGTGGCCACTACGGCAGCGGAGGCTGCCGATGCGGGCGAATACGCCACAGCGCCCACACTGACCTTCGGCGATTTGACCATTGACATGGCGCGGCACGAGGTGTTGCGTGGTGGTCAGGCGATCCCGCTCAAGCCAAAGGAGTACGAGCTGCTGGCCTTCCTGGCGCGCCACCGGGGCATCGTCCTCTCGCGCGACCTGATCCTGGAGCGCGTCTGGGGTTGGGATTACGCCGGCGAGACGCGCACCGTGGATGTGCACGTGCGCTGGCTCCGTGAAAAGATCGAGCCGGACCCGGCCGCGCCGCGTCGCATCGTCACGGTGCGGGGAGTGGGGTATCGCTTTGAAGGGTAGCCTCGTCACATCATCATCCTCCATGCTAGGTCTCCGATCCGCGTTGGCCGAGCACTTTGGCCACGACGCCTTTCGCCCTGGCCAAGCTGAGACGATCGGGCATCTGCGGCGGGGTCGTCACACCCTCGTGGTCATGCCCACAGGCTCGGGCAAGTCGCTCATCTACCAGCTCGCCGCGCTGCTCCTGCCCGGCACAACGCTGGTCATCTCGCCGCTGATCGCGCTGATGAAGGATCAGGTGGAGGGACTGGCGCAGCGCGGCATTCCCGCTACCTACATCAATAGCTCCCTATCGCCGGCGGAGCAGGCGCAGCGCCTGCGCGAGATGGAGCGCGGCGACTGGCGACTCGTCTACATAGCGCCGGAACGGCTGCGCAGCGTCTCTTTCCGCCAGGCGCTACAGCGCGTGCGCGTCAGCCTGCTGGCGGTGGATGAGGCGCACTGCATCTCACAGTGGGGGCACGACTTTCGCCCCGATTATCTGCGTATCGCGGATGCGCGCGCGGCCTTGGCGCAGCCGTTGACTGTGGCGCTCACGGCGACGGCGATCCCGGAGGTGCAGGACGAGATCGTGCGGCTTCTGGGACTGCCCACGGCGGCGCGGGTCATCACTGGCTTCAACCGGCCCAACATCGCGTTCGAGGTGCTCAAGGCCGAGACGCGCCAGGACAAATTGGCTGCGCTGGCGGCGGCGCTGCGCGAATTGCGCGAGGGCGCAGCCATCATCTACACCGGCAAGCGGGCGGACGCCGAGGAGGTCGCGGCGCATGTCCGCGGCGAGCTGAAGCGGCGGGCCGCGCACTATCACGCGGGCCTGGATGCCGAGACGCGCTCTCGCGTGCAGGACGAGTTCATTGCTGGCAAGCTGCCAATCATCGTGGCGACGAACGCCTTTGGCATGGGGATTGACCGGTCGGATGTGCGGCTGGTGTTGCACTATGCGGTGCCTGGCACACTGGAGGCCTATTACCAGGAAGCGGGCCGCGCGGGACGCGATGGCGCGCCGGCGCGCGCCTTGCTGCTCTATGCGGCACAGGATCGTGGCCTGCAAGAGTGGTTCATTGATCATGATACGCCCTCCCTTGCGGAGCTCGAGCTCTTGCGTGCCGCGCTCGCCCGGCTGAAGGATACCTCTAGCGTGGCGCTATCCGATCTCGTCGCCGCCACGCGCATAGCGGAGGACAAGGTGCGCGTAGGGCTGGCGCAGATGGAGGCGGCGGGCTTGCTGGAGCACCTGGGCGACAGCAACGGGCGGATGGCGCTCCGTCTGCGCCGCGCCGATGCGCGGGCGCTGCAGGCGGTGGCGACGGCTACCGAGCATTGGCGCGAGCACCGGCGCCAACAACTGGACAAGATGATAGCGTATGCGGAGGCTAGGCGCTGCCGGCGACGGATGCTATTGGATCATTTCGGCGACAAAGGGCCAGCGGATGCGCCTTCTTGCTGCGACAATTGCGCCAGGCGGGGCAAACGTCCCTTGCTGCCCATTGCCGCCGCCAGCGCGCCGCCCGCGGCAGTGCACGCGCCGCGTCCGGGACATCGCGCCACCAAGGCGGAAGCGCGGCTGATCGCGCTGGCATGCATCCGCGCTATAGAGTGGAGCGTGGACGTGGCGCGCGTGGTGCAGGTGCTCCATGGATCCAGGGCACAGGATGTGATCGCCTATCGCTACCACGAGAACCCCTACTATGGCCAGCTATCGCATCTGACCCCGGGCATCATCGGGCGCCTTCTGTCAGAGCTAGTGGCTGAGGGGTACTTGGAGGTCAAGGGGAGCCGCGCGCTCTCCCTCCCTCTACCTCACTCTCAAGGGAGCGGCCGCGCTGGGCGAGACAAGG
>JAIOAV010000087.1 GCA_019873665.1 Chloroflexota bacterium | reverse complement strand
ACCGCCACAGTTGTATCCGCCAGCAGCAAGGCCAGCAACATCGAGACCGCTGCAACCGGAAAGAGGTAAGGGATAAGCGTATGTCCGGGTATGGTCAATTTGGCCAAAGCGACTGTGGAGCCGATCAGCAAGCAGATCAACAACACGCGCCGCCAGTGCACCCAGTACCCAGGACGCACTTGATTGATAAAGAGGGCGGGGAGCAAGACGATCATCGCCGCGATCAGGATGACGCCCACGACCTCCTGCCAATCGCGCTGCCGCCGTGAGATGCCCAACGCGGTGAGCTCTTCCAGGTCGAGTGGGGTCACGATATCGCCCGCGCGCAGGATCGCCTGCCCCTTCTCAATAGTTCGCTGCACGAACTTGATGTCTTCACGCGCTTTGCTTTTGGCGGCTTCCGTCGCCGCGGCATCATAGCGGCTATTCGCGGCGACGAGCGCGCGAGCCAGGCCTACAACGACCTTCTCCTGCTCCGCGGGCAAGATCTCGGAAGCCAGGGCCGCGGTGAGACGCGAACGGACCTCCAGGAGCTGATTCTCGCGAACCCCTTCCTCGAGAACCTGCTCCATCACCCTAAGGGTGATAGCGATTGTACTCTGCCACGTGCTGTCATGAAAGTCGAGGATGGTGCTGAGCACCGCCTGCGCCACGTTCAGATCGGGGATCTGCTGAATAGCAGAGAGTCGCTGTGCTGGCGAGAGGTAAGGGTCATTGCGCACCGTGGTGATATAGGCGAAGACATCACGGGCGCGCTGCAACTGCTGCTCGGTGATTTGGGAGTCAGGTGCGGTGTAGATATCCTTGACCGCAGCGGCGGCGCGTTCTCGCTCCGCCTCCGTTGCCAGCTCGCTGACATAGGTGATGCGCTCCGGAGCAAGGACATCCACCGGAGCCGCCTCGCCGAGGACAAAGCTGGCCTGCTCTGGCTCCGTGCGCCAGAGGAGAAGCCAACTGAGAATGCCGATCAGGACAAGGCCGAGCACAACCGCTTGCACCACGTAGCGCAGGTATTGCAGGGGAAGAGAGCCCCTTCTGGCTTTCTTCTCGGCTTCGTCTTGTGCTATCACTGCCATCTCTAATGTCCTGCCATCTCCCCACGACGGCTCAGCATCGCGAGCACCGCGATATCACCGGGGACAGGATAGGGCACAAGGAAGCTTCTTCCTCATGCCCTACCCTCCAAAAGCTTCTTCACAATCTGGTTGATCAGCTTGCCATCAGCCTTGCCTTTCAGCTCGCTCATCAACTCGCGCATCACAGGCCCCATCTGTGCCGGGCCGGTTGCGCCCAGCGCGGCGATCTTGCGCCGCGCGATCTCTTCGATCTCCTCTGCGGTCAGCTGCTTGGGCAGATAGCCGATGAGCGCGTCAATCTGCGCTTTTTCCTCATCCACCAAATCCTGGCGCCCACCTTTGGCAAAGAGCTCGATGGACTCCTCCCGCTGCTTGATCTCTTTGCCGATGATCGCCATAATCTCCTGATCATCGAGCTCGCTGCCCTTCTCAATATCAGCATTGAGGATAGCGGCCCTGACCATGCGAATCGCTGCTTTGCGCGGAGCATCATTTTGCCTTAATGCCTGCTTCAAATCTTCGAGCAATTGATCCCTTAGACTCATGATATCTCCACCTCGCTGCATCGCAGGCCAATATGCCGTTGCGGTCGTGCGCCGTCTAGTATCTTTGGCTCTTGAGTGTCTGCTTGCGGCTCTTGCGCCTCTTGGCCGCCTTCTTCTTCTTGCGCAGGACGCTGGGTTTCTCGTAGAAACGACGGCGACGGCACTCGGACAACACCTGGTCCTGCTGTACCTTCTTGTTAAAGCGCTTGAGCGCGCTTTCGAAGGACTCGTTCCGGTCAACCACGATTGTCGTCAAATATGACCCTCCCTTCTTGCCAGCCTCCTCCGCAGAGTGTATAGCGGCTGTTGATGAATCATCTAATTGTACCACAAGCAGCCTATATGTCAAAACGACGTGCGTTGGCAAGAGCGCGTCTCTTGCGGCATTAGCGTTCCCCACACGCCGTCATCGTGCAACGCACACAACATGGCCGGCAGGATGCAGTTCGCAAGTGGCTCGCGGCTGAACGCCAGGACTGGGATGTAGTTGTCCGTAAGCCCTCGCCATAATGGCGTGCCTCCAGCTCCATCGCCAACACGGTTCTCCCACAGCACCTCCAATGTGTGGCCGAGGAAGCTGGCACGGAAGGCCCCCTCCATTTCCTCGCCGAGCCGTCGCATCTGCGCGCTACGTTCTTCCTTGACCGGCACAGGCACTTGCGCCGGCATGGTGGCCGCCACCGTCCCCTCGCGCCGCGAATAGGCAAAGACGTGTAGACGCGCGAATTTCAGTTGCCGCACAAATGCCATGCTGGCAGCAAACTCGGCATCTGTCTCGCCGGGAAAGCCAACAATCATATCAGTGGTGAGCGCGATGCCTGGCACCGCCTGACGCATTGCCTCAACTATCTCGCGATAGTGCGCGGTGGTATAACGCCGCCCCATTCGCGCCAACGTCGTATCACACCCGCTCTGCAATGGCAGGTGAAGATGGCGGCAGAGGCGCGGATTCGGCCAGAGCGCCAGCAACTCGGGTGTAAAGTCCCATGGTTCCACAGATGAGAGGCGCAGCCGAGGCACACCTGTCTCCGCCAGCAAACGCTGCACCAAGCCTGCCAGGTTTTCCCCTCGCTCCCGGCCGAACGCGCCGATATGCACGCCCGTCAACACGACCTCGTGGTATCCTTCGGCCACGCGCCCCTGCACCTCGGCCACGATCTCTGCCGTCGGCCGGCTGGAGGCCGCGCCGCGCGCCAGAGTAACGATGCAGTACGTACAGGCATTGTCGCAGCCGTCCTGGATCTTGACAAAGGCGCGAGTGCGAAAAGCTGCCTCGGCAAATGGCCCCAGGGGTGCTGTCCCTGCCTCAATCGGGCCATCCGACGAGGGCATCAGCCCCGGCAAGTGCGACGCGAGAAGCTCCGGCAATCTCTCTTTGTCCGCGTTGCCCACGATCATATCCACATCCTGCAACTGCGCGATCTCAGTCGGTGACATCTGGGCATAGCAACCGGTCGCCACAAGAAAGGCGCCCGGGTTGTCGCGCCGCAACCGGCGCAATGCCTGACGTGACTTGCGCGCGGCGATGTGCGTTACAGTGCAGGTGTTGAGAATGCAGAGGTCCGCTTCCTCTGCCCGACGCACGATCTCGTGCCCCGCCAACGCAAGGCGGCGCGCCAAGCCCTCCATCTCGCTCTGATTCAGCTTGCAGCCTAGAGACAGCAGACAGATCTTCATGGTAATAGAGTAACCGATTTTGCGTTGCTGTCAATCCGAACTGAGTGCGGACAGCCCCAAACAGGGGTTTGACAATGCAGGCTGGTTGTGGTATAACCTCACTAAGGGCGATGACATTCAGCTCAATGGTGCCCTGAATGAGGCCCGGGCGGAAGGAGGGTGAGAGCAGAGAGCAACAAGTAGCGAAGGCGGAGAGCTCGATGCTGTAGAGGGGGATTGGCGCGTCCAATCATTGCGCGAAAACCAAGGAGGGGAGAGCAAAATGCGCAAGTGGCTGGTGATGTTTCTGCTGATCAGCATGGTAATGGTGCCGGCGTTGTCCGGTTGCCAGCGCGGAGCAAGCAAGTGCGAATTCCGTATCGGCCTTGTCACGGACGTGGGCGAGGTGGATGACAAAGGCTTCAACGAAGCAGCCTGGACCGCCGTGATTCAAGCGGCCAAGGAGCTCGGCATCTCCGACGAGTGCCGCGGTTACATCGAGACGCAAGATGCCAAAGACTATATCGCCAACATGGAGTCGTTCATCGAGGAAGGCGCCAAGGTGGTCGTTACCTCTGGCTTTGCCGCTGCACAAGCCACCAACGAGGCGGCAGCGAAATACCCCAACGTCTTCTTTATCGGCACAGACCAATGGTATGACAACCCACTGCCCAATCTGGCAGGGCTCGTCTTTAACGAGGACGAGTCCGGTTTTCTGGCGGGTGCGCTGGCCGCACTCATGAGCAAAAGCGGGATTATCGGTGGCGTCTATGGCACTGATGTCGTCCCGCCGGTAGTTTACTTCCGCCAGGGTTACGAGAATGGCGCCAAGTATGTGCGGCCCGACATCAAGGTGCTGGGGGCGTACCATCCCGGCGGTCTGGCGAGCGGTTTTACGGACCCGCAGTGGGGCGGCGAGACGGCGGCGTCCATGATCGGCCAGGGTGCTGACGTGATCTTTGGCGCCGGCGGCAAGACCGGCAACGGCGCCCTGGAAGAGGCGGCCAAGCGCGGCGTATGGTGCATCGGCGTTGACGTAGACCAGTATTATACGCTGACCGACGCTGTCAAACCATATCTTCTCTCCAGCGCCATGAAGATGATCACGCCCGGCGTCGTCGATCTGATCAAGAAGGCGCACTCTGGCAACTTTACCTCTGGTCAGGTCTTTGGCGCAGCAGCGCTCGCGCCCTATCACGACACGGAGAGCAAGATCCCACAGGATGTCAAGGACAAGATCGCCCAGATCACTAAAGGCATCCAGGATGGCAGCATCTCAACCGGCGTCCAAAAGTAGTTCGGGCGTTGGCCAAATCAAGGGGGAAGAGACGCCCGCTCGACGTGAGCGGGATCTCTTCCCCTTTCTTGCATCTGATTCGAGGTAGATCATGAGCGATTCGCGTCCGCGAGCGGCACAGCGTCTTCTTTCCGCGACTATCCGCACCATCGCCGTCCCCGTCCTCGCCGTGTTCACCGCGTTGATCATCGGCGCTCTCATCATCTGGGTCACCGGTGGCGACCCCATCACCGGGTATATCGGCCTGTTTGAGGGGTCATTGGGCAAGACGCGCTCTCTATCGGAGACCGCGGTGGCAGCCACCCCGTACATCCTGGCTGGACTGGCCGTCGCACTCGGCTTTCGGGGTGGGCTATTCAATATCGGCGTCGAGGGGCAAATCTTTATCGGCTCGATCTGCGCTGTCTATGCAGGTTATGCGATCACCGGCTTGCCCTGGATTATCCACATGCCGCTGGCGTTCTTGGCCGGATGCCTGGGCGGCGCCATCACCGCAGGCATTCCCGGCTTCCTCAAAGCCAAAACCGGAGCGCATGAGGTCATCACCACCATCATGATCAACTATATCGCCATCTTCTTTACCAACTGGCTGGTGACCGGACCGCTGCAAGATCCCCGCACCATTGTGCCGCAGACCAAGCCGATACTGCCCTCGGCCCAGCTTCCATCCCTTTTTGCCGGTTATCGGGTGAGCTGGGGCATTGTCGTGGCTCTGGGTGTGGCCATTCTCATCTACTGGCTGCTCTGGAAGACGGTGCTCGGTTTCGAGATCCGCACGGTGGGCGCCAACGCCGATGCAGCGCGCTACGCTGGCATCAAGGTCGAGCGAAACATCGTGATCACCATGATGCTGAGTGGCGCGCTGGCAGGAGCGGCGGGCGCGATCGAGGTCATTGGCCTGAACCGCTACTTTTCTCCGTCATTCAGCATCGGCTATGGGTTTGATAGCATCGCAGTAGCGGTGTTGGGCAAGAACCATCCCTTCGGCGTCGTCATCAGCGCCTTTATCTTTGGCGCGTTGAACACTGGCGCCGGCTTGATGCAGTTACGCACACAAGCGCCGATCTTTATCATCTCCATTGTGCAGGCGCTCATCCTGATGTTCGTCGCCGCTGACGAGATCATCCGCAGGTTATATGGCCGCATCTTGTCACGCGAACTCCCCGAGGTGCAGGCCGAGATCAGCCTGAGCCAGTCATGGGGCAGTGGGGTCGCGGGCGAGGAGGAATAATGGATACCGGCATCATCATCGGTCTCTTGGCCCTAACGATCGTGAAGGCTACGCCGCTCACGTTGGGCGCCCTGAGCGGCATCCTCTCGGAGCGCTCTGGCGTTGTGAACATCGCCATCGAAGGGATGATGCTTACTGCCGCGTTCACCGGCTTTACCACCGCCTTTTACAGCGGCAATAACTGGTTGGGGGTCCTGGTCGCGCTGCTCACCGGCGGGCTGATGGCGCTGTTGCATGCCTGGCTCAGTATTCGCTTTCGCGTGGACCAAATCATCAGCGGCACGGTGATCAACCTGATGGCGATCGGCCTCACAGGCTATTTTAACCGGGTGCTCTTCTCCGGGCGGCTCGTGCCGGGCATCAAAGTTCTGCCGCTCATCCGCGTGCCCCTGCTCTCCGATATACCCTTCATCGGGCCGATCCTTTTCGAGCATCAGCCGATCGTCTTTGCCATGCTGTTTCTCGTCGTGGTCGTGCACGTCGTACTATTCTACACCCCGTGGGGTCTGCGCACACGGGCCGTGGGAGAGCACCCGCGAGCGGCCGATACGCTTGGCATCAACGTCTACTGGACGCGTTACGTGAACGTCGTGGCGGGTGGGATGATCGCAGGCCTGGCAGGCGCTTTCCTCACCTTACAGGCAGTAGGGACGTTCGAAAAGCTGATGAGCAACGGGCGCGGCTTTATCGCACTGGCAGCGATGATCTTTGGCAAATGGACTCCGGGCGGCGCGTTGGCCGCAGCGTTGCTTTTTGGCTTTGCCGAAGCGTTAGGCGTGCGCCTGCAGATCGAAAATATCGGCGTGCCGTATCAGTTCCTCGGCATGCTGCCATACATCCTGACCATCATCATCTTGGCCGGAGTGGTCGGGCGGGCGACGGCTCCGGCGGCTGTGGGCAAGCCTTACAAGAAGCAGTAGAGGAGAGGGAAATGGCGCCACCAGCCCTGCAGGTGATTGGGATCACAAAGGCATTCCCGGGCGTTGTTGCGAACGATCATATTGACTTTGCGCTGCAACGAGGCGAGATCCACGTGCTGCTCGGTGAGAACGGCGCGGGCAAGACCACGCTGATGAATATCATTTATGGCCTCTACAAGCAGGACAAAGGCCAGATCTTGCTCAACGGCCATGAGGTCGAGATCGAAAACCCCAGCGCCGCCATCGCGCACGGCATCGGCATGGTACACCAGCATTTCATGTTGGTGCCACCCTTGACGGTGGCGGAGAACATCATCCTTGGCGTCGAGACGGTGTTAGGACGGACCGCTTTCCTGGGCCGGCTGGGCTTTCTCGATCTGAACGGCGCAGTGAGGCGTATCAGCGAGCTATCGGAGCAATATGGCTTGCAGATCGATCCCCGTGCCTATGTGCGCGACCTGCCAGTCGGCAGCCAGCAGCGGGTTGAGATCGTGAAGGCGCTCTACCGCGAGGCGGACATACTGATCCTCGACGAGCCTACCGCCGTGCTCACCCCCCAGGAAGCGGACGAGCTGTTCACGATCATGCGGTCGCTGACCAGCCAGGGTAAGTCCATCATCTTTATCACTCACAAACTCAAGGAGGTCTTTGCTGTTGCCGATCGCATCACCGTGCTGCGAAATGGCCGCGTGGTGGCACGCCCCGATGGCAAGACGACGCTAGAGCCAGCAGAGACGAGCGAGGCCGAGCTGGCTGCCATGATGGTGGGTCGGGATGTGGCGTTGACCATGCAGGTAGAACCCGGCCAGCCACAAGACGTCGTCCTGAGTGTCCGCAATCTGCGTGTTCTGGATGACCGCCACCTGGTCGCGGTGGACGGCGTGTCATTTGAGGTGCGGCAAGGGGAGATTCTGGGCGTAGCCGGGGTACACGGCAACGGGCAGCGCGAGCTAGTGGAGGCGCTGACGGGATTGCGCCCGGCGGTTTCCGGCCAGGTAACGCTGCTGGGGCGCGATATCACACGTGCCAGCCCGCGCGAGATCACCGAGCTAGGGGCGGCGCACATCCCGGAAGATCGGCAAAAACATGGCCTGGTGCTCAGCTATCCCGTCAAGGACAATCTCGTGCTCAACCGCTATTATCGCGAGCCCTTTGCCCGTCGCGGGGTCATGGATGCAGATGCGATCACCAAGAACGCACAGGCATTGGTGCAGAGATTCGATATCCGCACGCCCAGCGTTGACACGCTGGAAGGCAACCTCTCCGGCGGAAACCAACAAAAGACGATCGTGGCCCGCGAGTTTTCGCGCCCAATCCAACTGTTGATCGCCGCGCAGCCGACACGCGGTCTAGATGTCGGTTCCATCGAGTTCATCCACCGCCAACTGGTCCAGAGGCGTGATCAGGGGACGGCGGTATTGCTCATCTCGGCCGAGCTGGACGAGGTGCTGTCGCTATCTGACCGGATCGCCGTTATGTTCAAGGGGCAGATCATCCGTCTCTTGGAGCGCGAGGACCTCACAGGCGACGAGCAGGCGATACGGGAGCGGCTGGGCCTGTTGATGGCAGGGATCGCATGAATGTGCCACCGGCCGTTGCCGAGACGCTGACGCTTTTTTCGGAGAACACCTCTTGCGATGCGTTGGGTGAGTTGCAGATCGCCGGCTGCGGCGTGACAGAGCTGGCGCAGCGTTTTGGCACGCCCCTCTACATTTTTGATGAGCTGGCATTGCGGCATCGTTGCCATGCCTTTCGCGCGGCGCTAGATCGCCACTACCCAGGCGAGGCAGCGGTGGCTTACGCCGGGAAAGCGTATCTTAACGTGGCGCTGGCGCAGCTTTTTGCCACGGAGGGGCTATGGTTGGATGCTGTCTCTGGCGGCGAGATGTACGTGGCGCAGACGGCCGGATTCCCGCCGGAGCGGGTAACCTTTCACGGCAACAACAAGACTGAGGCCGAACTACGTCAGGCGCTGTGCTGGGGAGTGGGGCGGATCGCCGTTGATAACTTCGATGAACTGTGCCTCCTAAGCCAGATGGCGTCTCAGCCTCTCTCCTTGTGGCTGCGCCTTGCGCCGGGCGTGGACGCGCACACGCACGCTTACATCCGGACGGGCCTGGTGGACTCCAAGTTCGGCCTGACCATCCCCACTGGCGATGCCGAGAGGGCGCTGCGTTTCGCGGCGGAGGACCCGCATCTGCGCGTGGCAGGGATTCACGCCCATATCGGCTCACAGATTCTGGATAGCGCGCCGTTCGCCGCGACGATCGAGACCCTTCTGGCCTTTGCCGCCGAGATGCGCGACCGGTATGGCTTTCGGCTGCAGGAGCTCAGCCCCGGTGGGGGGCTGGGCGTGCGATATACGCCGCAGGACCCGTTGCTGCCGATCGAGACCTTCGTGCAGCGCGTGGCCGAGACCGTGGCTGCTACCTGTGAGAAAGTGGGCCTTCCTCTGCCCAGGCTCGTGCTCGAGCCAGGGAGAGCGATCGTCGGGCCGACCGCCGTGGCACTATACACGGTGGGAGCGCGCAAGGAGATCCCGGGTGTGCGCAGCTACGTGGCAGTAGATGGTGGCATGGCGGATAACATCCGCCCGGCGCTCTATCAGGCGAGATACGCTGTGGTTGCCGCGACCAAGCTGCACGAGCTACACGACCGGCAGATAACCATTGCCGGCCGCTTCTGCGAATCGGGCGACATCCTCATCCGCGATGCCTGGCTGCCGCCGTTGGAGCCTGGAGATCTGCTGGCGCTGCCCACGGCAGGCGCGTACTGCTTGGCGATGGCGAGCAACTATAATCAGGTGCCACGCCCGGCGGTGGTGATGGTGCGCGACGGTCAGGCGCAGCTCATCCAGCGCCGCGAGACCTACGACGACCTCGTGCAGCGCGACCTGCCGCTGAACACGACCGTCTGATCGAGGCAATGCCGTAGAGAGTGGGAGATGCCTCTGTGAGGGCATCTCCCGTTTTTCGTTCCCGCTTACTCTTTCCCCAACTTGGCAAGGGCATTGCTGGCGTGTGCGGCCAACGGCTGCGCCAGATGGATGAGTTCGGTGGGGATCACGAACTTGGTAGATTGTCCCTCGCCCAACGCCTTCAGCGCTTCCAGATACTGGAGCGTTACGGTCTTGCTGTCGATCCCTCGCGCGATCTCGTGAATTTTCTCAAGGGCCAGAGAGAAGCCTTCGGCACGTAAGATGGCAGCCTGTCGCTCGCCCTCCGCCTGCAGGATGAGTGCCTGCTTCTTCCCCTCTGCCACGGCGATCGCCGCCTCGCGCTGGCCGTTCGCCTCGGCCACCATTGCTCGCCGATTGCGCTCTGCAGCCATCTGGCGTGTCATCGCCTCCTCGATTGCCCGAGGTGGCACGACCTCGCGGATTTCGACGGCCATGACCCGGATACCCCAGCGATCGGTAACCGTGTCCAGCTTTTCATGCAGGATGCTGTTGATCTCGTCGCGCTTGGAGAGCACCGAGTCCAGATCCATCGCGCCCACAACGGCGCGCAAGGTGGTGATCGCCAGACCTCGCGCTGCGCCGGTAAAGTTCTCTACTTCCAAAACGCTCCGCTCCGGGTCAATCACCTTGTCATACACGAGAAAGTCAATGGATACGGATGCGTTGTCCGCGGTGATGCAGGTCTGGGGAGGTACGTCGAAGAACACCTCCCGCAAATCCACCGGCACGCCACGATCCACGAAGGGGATAAGCAGGATCAGACCCGGCCCCTTGGAGCCAAGCGAGCGGCCCAGCCGGAACACGACCAGGCGTTTGTACTCGGGCACGACACGAATCGAGAGGGACAATAGAACAACAACGATCAGCAAAAGCAAAGCGATGCCGAGCAAGATCTCCATCACACATCTCCTTGAGCAATCGGCTCTTCTGCTTCTACAGGAACCACCTGTAGCCGGACACCCGACACCCCCACGACCTTTACCGGGTCGCCCGCGTGAATCACACCAGTTATGGCCACGGCACTCCAATCCTCCAGCGCCACACGCACTTGCCCTTCTGGCGTCAGGTCGGTGGACGCCACGCCCTGAGACCCGATAAGCCGTTGTGCTCCCGATCGCGGCGGCATGCGCGACACCACAAGAAGGGCGCGCAGCACGATCAGGCTAAAGCCGATGATGGCCAGCGCTGCACCACCGATCAACCAAGGGCTAACTCGTAACGTCGGTGTGGCGGGCGAGACCGGCGTCAAGGGGGAGAAAAGCAACAGAGAGCCCAGGACAAAGGGAATCAGTCCGGCCACTGTTACGACCACCTCGGTGTCGGTCAGGATACCCACCACAAACAGGATGATCCCTACCGCTAGGAGCGCCACACCAGCCCAGTTCACCGGCAGGCTGCCCAGTGCCATGAAAGCGATCACCAGGCAGACCACTCCGGCGATTCCCGGCAGGCTCAGCCCGGGCTCCGCCAGTTCAGCCAGGAGGAACAGCGTCCCCAGGGAGAGGAAGAGATAGGCAATATTCGGTTCGCTGATCACGTGAAAAAAGCGCTCGATCAGGTTCATCGAGTACCGCTCAAGCACAGCACCTTCCAGACGCAGTGTAACTGTCCCCTGCGTCTTGGTCAGCGTGCGGCCGCTGGCCTGGCGCAGCAGATCATCCAGATCGGTCGCGATCAGGTCAATGACCTTCTCCTGCAGCGCCTCGTTGGCAGTCAGGGAGAGGCTCTTGCGCACCGCATCCTCCGCCCACTCGGCGTTGCGCTCTCGCGTCGTCGCGATGCTGCGGATCAACGCCGCCGCGTCGCTGGTTACCTTTTCCTCCATCACCTCCCCGATCTCGGTCCCCAATGGCACGGGGTGAGCTGCGCCGATGTGTGTGGCAGGAGCCATTGCTACGATGTCGGCTGCCAGTGCGATGAACAGCCCGGCCGAGGTGGCGCGCGCTCCCGGCGGGGCGACATAGACGATCACCGGCACGGGAGATTGGAGCAGCATCTGCACGATCTCCCGCATCGGCCCATCCAGGCCGCCCGGCGTATCCAGAGTGAGCACCACCGCTCGCGCTCCCCTCTGCTCCGCCAGTTCCAGGGTGCGCTCCACATATCGCGCGGTGAGTGGGTTGATAACCCCCTCGACATCCAGGATGATCAGAGGCCCTTCACCAGTCTGCGCGGCCACGAGCAGGCTGCATAGTAACCATAGACCCAATATTAGGGTACTCAACAGACGTCTGTTCACCTCATCATAACCTCCTCTCTAGCGCATCTCCGTCGTCTGACGGTTTCGCGCTCTAGACAACCCTTCTCACCTCATCAACGATAGCGAGTCAGCTTCTTCCAGCCCAGATGCCAGTTGCCCATGTGGTCCCCGTTTCGGCCTTGCTCTCCCCGGCCTTCACTAGCTCCTCTCAGTACCTGTGATCTGCCGCTCCCGGGCTGAGGCTTTGACTGGCAGCACGCTGCGGTCGACGAGAATCTCGACCAGGCAACTGCGGTCGGGCTCCGGAGAGACGAACTCGTTGACGAGCCGGACCGCATCAAACGGACAACTCAGCTCACACTGCCCGCAGTAGGCGCAGCGGTCATAGTAGTGCAACAGACGATACGCTTTGCCCTCACGTGTCAGTTCGAGACTCTCCGCTGGACAATCTCGCACGCAACGCCCGCAGCCGCGGCACTTTTCCGGGTCTATCGTTACCCTGCCGCGATAATACGGAGGCAGTTCCAGTGGCGCAAAAGGATAACGCACGGTGCTCGGTCGCCTCAGCAGTGTCCGCCAGGTTTCCGGCAAGAGATAGAAAAGGGATGACAGCCATGACATGTTAACCAACCCCCAGTAGAACGATAAAGAGAAGTTGCAGAAGGGCAAGAGGCGCTAGGACACGCCAGCCGATATCCGTGAGTTGGTCAATTCGCAAGCGCGCATATAGCACGCTGGCAGCAGAGAGCAGCAGCAGGATAAAGAGCGACTTGATCATGAAGCTCGCGGCTCCCAGCCAAGCTGCCAATCCACCGCTTCCCCCCAAATATGCGTTTACCAGCAAGAATATGCCGACCACCATCTTGAGATTAAGCGACAGCATCCAGAGCGCCAGCTTGCGCCCGCTGAACTCGGTGAGAGGCCCCGCCGATATCTCCGACTTGGCCTTTGGGATGTCAAAGGGCGAGCGCTTCAGCTTGGTGATCAGCCCAACCAGTGCCAGCATGAATCCGAGCGGTTGCACCCATATCATCCAGATACTCGATGCCTGACGCTGGGCGATCTGCGCAATGGACCAGGAGCCGCAGGCGATGGCTGGGCCGCTTAGCGCCATCAGAAAGGGAACCTCATAGGAAAAGTATTGTAATAGCGCCCGGTTGCCACCCACAACGCTGTAGATGCTGACCGAGAACCAGCCCGCAAGAAAGTACGTCAGCGATGGCAGGCTAAGCAAAAAGAGCACAACGATGAGATCACCCTCGAAAGAGTGCGCGACATAGCTGCCGACCGGAATGTACATGGCCGCAGTCAGCACGGCGGCAAGCGACAGGATGGGCAGCACGGTGCACGCCAGCGGACGCGCCCCGATGGGAAGGATATCCTCTTTGGCGAACAGCTTGATCAGATCAGCCACCGGCTGGAACCAGGGAGGGCCCACTCGTCCCTGCAACCGGGCGGCCACGCGACGGTCAATCCATTGCGATAGGAACGTGCAGGCGAGAAGGAAGCCCACGCCCGGAAAGATTAGCAGGGAAAACAACACCTCAAACCACGTTCTCATCACGCTTCACCGATCCCCACACGCGATACAGAGGTCCATGCCACCAATCACCGCAGGCACATCGGCGATGCTGATGTCTCGCATCTGGTCTGATAGCGTGATCAACGCCGTCAGCGTCGGTGTGCGCACCTTGACGCGCGCCGGTTTGTCACTGCCATCGCTGCGGATGTAATAGATCACTTCGCCGCGAGGCGCTTCGGCGCGACTGACCACCTCGCCTGCTGGCACGCGTCGCGGCACCTCGATCGCCAGCGGACCATCCGGCAAATCGCGCAGGATCTGCTGGCACAGGTCGAGGCTCACTAGGATCTCCTCCATCCGTACCCAGGTGCGCGCCCACACATCGCCTTCATGATGCGTGACAACCCGTGGCGTCAGTTCGTCGTAAGCCGCATAGGGCATATCACGTCGCAAGTCAATATTCACCCCCGATGCTCTGGCCAGAGGCCCCACAGCGCAGTAGCCGTACACCTGCGCCGTAGATAGGTTGCCTACGTCCAGGGTACGCATTCGGAAAGTTTGCTCACGTTGGATCAGGTCACGGAAGCGCTCAACCTGCCCGGTAAACTCGGCCAACTGTTTGGCGACCGCATGAACCTGATGCTCGTCCAGATCCATGCGCACGCCACCAATGACATTGGCCGCGTGCGAGACACGCCCACCGGTCAGCTCCTCCATGATATCCAGGGTGATCTCGCGGTCTCGCCAGGCGTACATAAAGATGGTAGTGAAGCCGATATTCTCTGCCAGAACGCCGAGCCAGAGGAGATGGCTGTGGATCCGCTCCAGCTCGCACAGCAAAGTGCGCAGGTAACGGGCGCGGCGCGGGACCTCGACGCCCAACAGCGCCTCTACTCCCTGACAGTATACCGTCGTATGGATATAGGAACAGATGCCACAGATGCGCTCCAGAAGGTGCAGATTCTGCGAATAGTTCCGCTCTTGGCAGAGTCTTTCGATCCCACGGTGGACATAGCCCAGACGCAGCGCGCTGTTGACGATGCGCTCTCCCTCCGCCGTGAGCAAGTATGATAGCGGCTCTTTGAGCATCGGATGCTGCGGGCCGATTGGGATGATGATGCGGCGCGAGCCTGGCGCGACCTCCGGGCAAGCCGGCGCAGAGAAAGTAACATGCGCCGCGAGTTGTGATGGGGTTGCCGCCGGCTCAGCCGACCGACGCAGAGGCGGCGGGCCATGCCAATCATCGGACAGCAGCAAGGGCGCTGGATTCGGATGACCAACAAAAGTAACGCCCAGCATCTCGGCAACCTCGCGCTCATAGAACTCGGCTCCGGGAATGAGATCGGTCACTGTCGGCAACGCGGGGGATGCCAGCGGAAGAGAGACGCGAACCGTCAGCCCCTGTCCTGACCAAAAGTGGTACAGCAGCTCGATCTCTTCCCCCAAATCCTGACCGGTAACCGTAGAGAGGTGCCAGACGCCGAAGCGATGCACTAACATCTCGACAGCGCGGTGCAGATGTTCGACAGGCAAGCGGACGAAGACCTCGCCCAACACTCCGTCGTACAGCTGAGGTCGTTCTGCCAGTCCCAGTTCCACCTGCCACGCTTGGACGATCTCTGCGATGTTCATTGGATCCGCTCCGCGAGTTTCAGCAGTCCCTCGATGATCGCCTCGGGGCGCGTCGGGCAGCCAGGAATATACATGTCCACCGGGATCACCTGCTCGATCCCGCCCATGATATTGTAACCACCACGAAAGACGCCACCAGATATCGCGCAACTCCCCACCGCTACCACCCATTTCGGCGCGGGCATCTGCTCATAGATACGGCGCAGGCGGTCGCGAGACTGTGCCGTTACCGGTCCAGTGCACAGGAGGATGTCGGCATGTCTTGGCGAAGCCTCCTTGAGGATGCCAAGCCGCTCGACGTCATAGCGCGGCGTCAGGAGGTCAAGGATCTCGATATCACAACCATTGCATCCACCGCTATTGAAGTGTAGAACCCAGGGGGATTTTCGTCGTGCCCATCGCACGACCCTTTGCCACATTATCTGTTTTCCTCCTTATACGACTCGAGCAGCCAGACGCTGATGCCGATGCCGATCAAATAGGCAATGGCGATGCGGTGCGAGGTCGCTCCAGGAGACAATGTGGAGATAACCAGCGCCGACAGATGCAGCACGCTGAACATGAGAGCTAGGCGAAAGAACGCACGATAGTCGAGCTGCGTCCCCGCGGGGATCATCTCTTCACCGCACGCATACGGCTGTCGTTTGCCTGGCTCGTCCTTTCCACGCGCGGCGAATCTGCCGGCCAGCACATAGACACCATAGCCCAAAGCCAGGAAAAACACGCCCGCGACTGGTGGGCTTAGCAAGAGCTGTTGCACCATGTGCTCACCTTCCTGCGCGACTGAGATACTGGCTAATAATACTGGGCCATTCCAGCCACGGTTGTGGATAGACACCGATGCCGATCACCAGAAGGGTCAGTATCATAATCGGCACAAGCATCCAGTAGGATATGCGAATGCGAGGCTCGCC
>JAIOAV010000086.1 GCA_019873665.1 Chloroflexota bacterium | reverse complement strand
AAGCAATCTCCATTCCGCTGGCGGGGGGATGGCTTCGCCGCTGCGCGGCTCGCCATGACAGCGTGGGTTGTGTAGGCCGTGTTTGTCTCCTCCATAAGGAGAAAGCAATGCTCAAACAGAAGCGACTGACGCTGGCTGTCGTCTTTGGCGGCGGGGTGTTGCTGGGCGTGGCGCTGGCCGTGCTGTGGGCCTCCACCCGCCCGGATGCCTCGTGGGCCACTCTGGCGCGTGTGGCGATCGCCTTGCTGGTGTTCGCCATCCCGCTGGGGTATCTGATCTGGATGGTCGCCGGGGCGGTGCAGTCTGTGCGGCCCCGCGAGCGCGCCGAGGATGAGCCGGCCATCTACCACGGCGGCACGCGGGTGCACCATGTGCTCGTCTCGGCAGGGGGCGGGCAACACGCCCAGCTTGGCCTGCGGCTGGCAGCGCAACTGGTTGGGAACGGCCATGGCGTCACCCTCTTCCGCGTCGTGCCGCCCGGGAAGGAGGCCGAGACGGAGAGCGAGACGGCGGTGCTACAGCGCATGGCCCTCGCGATCCTCGGCGCGGACTGCCACGTTGCGGTCAAGGTGGCGGCCAGCCCGTCGGTGGTGGACGCCGTTCTGGAAGAGGCGAGCAAAGGGTATGACCTCCTCGTCATCGGCGCCGCCGAAGAGTGGGGATTGCACCATTGGATTGTGGGCACGATCCCCGACGCCATCGCCGAACGCGCGCCGTGCCCCGTGATGATGGTGCGCGCCATGCCGTGCTAGCCTGCTCCAGGTCTGGGCGACGCGGCTACCACCCCCGCGCGGCGGCGGCGACCAGCGCGGCGATGTTCTCGCGCGGCGTGCCGGGCGGGATGTCGCAGCCGGAGCCGAGGACAAAGTGTCGTGCAGCGGCGGCCTCGGTGATGGCGGCACGCGCCAGGCGGCGCACGTCGCCGGGCGTGCCCTTCAGCAGCGCCGCCACCGGGTCGAGATTTCCCCGCAAGACGATGGGCGCGGGCGCGCGTTGCCGCGCCGCCGCCACAGACACCTGCCAGTCAATGTCAATGATGCGCGTGCCGGTGGCCGCCATGTCTGCGAGGATCGGCGTGATGTCGCCGCAGATGTGCAGCAGGCTGGCCGCGCCGGTGGCGTTGATGGCGGCGCAGAGGGATGTGTGCAGCTCGCGCATGAAGGTGCGGTAGTAGGCGGGCGAGATGAACGCGGGGGAGGCCAGCGCCTCGCCGATGGCGATGACGTGCGCGCCGGTGGCGGCCACGGCGCGGCCATACAGGATGGCCACGTCGTTGGCAAAGGCCAGCAATTCCCGCGCGTAATCGGGCCGGTCAATCAGGTCGAACATCAGCTCCTGGATGCCGCGAATCTGCCCGGCGATGTTCAGCGGGCCGCGGATCGTGGCCACCACGCACGCCTCATCGCCCACCTCTTGCACCGCCAGCCGTGTCGCGTCGAGAAAGAGCGGCAGCAGCCCGTCCCGCGCCGGATCCGGCAGGCGCAGCCGGTATAGCTCCTCCGGCTCGCGGATGGCCGGGCGGGTCACCTTGGGCAGGTTGTCGGGCGGCTGGATGATCTCCGCGCCCAGCGCGGACGCCTCCGCCGCCACGCCCAGCGTGAGCTGGACGCCATCCAGCCCATAGTGGCGGTAGGCGGCGATGCAGGTGTCGGCCATCGTCCGCGGCGACGTGGCATAGTCGCCCACTGTGGCGCCGATTAGCTCGGCGGCGGCGATGTGCAGCACGGGGATCACCGGCGGACGGTCGGTTGGTTCGCCGCGCAGCGTGGCGCGAAAGCGCGCGAGGCCGGTCCATATCTTGGGCATGATGAACACCTCCCTCTGGTCAGCAGTGGGCGAAAGCGGCAGCCCATCGCTGAGCGCGCCTCAGTTCGCCTGTAGCCAGATCGTCATCTCGCCCGGGCCGCGATTGGCCCAGGCGTAATAGGGGATGCCCACCAGCTCGACGGGGCGGGTGGGGATCGGCTGCGCGGTAAGCGGACGATAGAGCGGCCCCCACGGCTCGGTGGGGACGACGCCGCGCCCGCGCAGCACCGTCACGCCGCCCAGAAGGTCCGGGCGATGCTCGGCGACAAAGCCGCCAAAGGGGCGCAGCGGGTCCACGCGCACCCGCGCCCGCCGCACGGAAAAGCCCGGGTTGTCGGCGGCCTCGAAGCAATAGACCAGCGGCCCGCGGCGCAGCGCCACGCTGCACCGCGTCTCGGCGGCCATCGGGTTCGCCACCATCCACACCGACGGCATGGAGAGGCCCAGCGTGAGGCGCGTGTTGGGCCGCCACGCGCGCCGCAGCTCATAGTAACGGCCCGGCCGGGGCGGGCGCACCATGCCGCCGTCGTCCACGCTGAGCGCCGCTGTGTGGCACCATGCGGGGATGCGCAGGAAGAGGCTGAACTCGCACTAGCGCGCCGGCGACACGGTGATCTCCACGCGGCCATCCCATGGGTAGCGGGTGGACTGGCTCACGGTGAGCGGCGTGCCGTCCGGCAGCCGCCAGCGCAATGTGTTGTTATCGTAGAGGTGCACCCAGAGGCCGGCGTCGGTCATGGAGTAGAAATAGCCGGGGAGCGCGGCAAAGGTGCGGGCCACATTGGGCGGGCAGCAGGCGGTGCCGAACCAACGCTGCCGCTCTGGCGCGGGCCGCCGCTCCTGTGGATACCAGGGGTCACCGGTGGGCTGGCCGTTGCTGGCGTGCGGGTTGACATAAAAATAGGTCTCGCCATCCAGCGAGATGCCGGAAAGCACACTGTTATAGAGCGTCAACTCCATCAGGTCGGCAAAGCGCGATTCGCCCGCCAGCGCCAGCATGCGCCAGTTCCACATGAAAGAGGCGATGTTGGCGCACGTCTCGGCATAGGCGTTCTCGTGCGGCAGCTCAAAGGCGCGCCCGAACGACTCGCCGCGCCACCGTCCGCCCACCGCGCCGGTAACGTACATCCTGGTCTCAGTCATGCTGCGCCAGAGGCTTTCCAGCGCCTCCAGATAGGCGGGGTTGCCGGTCTCGGCGTAATAGTCGGTCATGCCGCAGCAAAAGTAGAGCGCGCGCACGGCGTGGCCGAGGATCTCGCGCATCTGGCTGCCGCCGGCGTGGTCAATGAAAAACCCGGCCAGATCGAGGTAGCGGCGCGCGCCCGTCTCGCGATACAGCTCCACCAGCGCCATCTCCAGCTCCGGGTGGCCGGGATGTCCCTCTCGCTTGCCCCAGCCAAACTCCTCCGCGATATAATCGGCAAAGCGGGTGGCGATCTGGAGCAGGCGGGTCTGGCCGGTGGCGCGATGGTGCGCGACGGCCGCCTGGATCAGGTGTCCGGCGCAATAGAGCTCGTGGTCGCGCTCCAGGTTGGTCCAGCGCAGATGGGCGCGCTCCCCCTGAAAGTAGGTGTTCAGGTAGCCATCCGCGCCCTGCGCCGGCGCGATGACATCAATCACCGTCTCGATGCTGCGCGCCAGCGCCTGCACCTCTGCGCTGTGCGGCGTGGGGCTGGATTGCAGCGCCCACGACGCCGCCTCGATCCACTTGTAGAGGTCCGAGTCGGTATAGACCGGGCCGACGCGCTCCCCCTCCGCCGCGCCATAGAGGATCTGAAAATTGCGCACCGTGCCGGTCTCGTGCAGCAGCTCCAGTTGCCGGGGCAGGGTAACGGCGACATTGGTGGCCATGCGCGGCCGCCAGAAGCCGTCGCCCATCTCCACCGCGCGCACGGGCAAGGAGCGCAGCGCGGCGCGCGGGCTGCGCGCCGTGGCGACGACGCCCGCAGCCTGCCAGGGGATCGGCCAGCTCTCGGTCTGTTCCGGTGGGTGATGCGCAACCGCAGACATGGGCGCCTCCTCGACTCGTGGTGCGTCCAGTGTAGCGCAGTCGCGCGAGAGCGTCAAACGGCCGAGGACGCTCATCCAGAGGGGATGCTAGAGCGTCAGGATCATGTCGTGGTTGTTCAGCGGGCCGGGCGTAACAAAGTTTCCCACGCGGCGAAAGCCGAACTTTTCGTAAAAGTGGATGGCGCGGTCGTTGGTGGCCTGCGTGCCCCCCGAAAGCACCATCCGCCGAAAGCCGAGCCGGCGCATCACGTCCAGCACGCGCCGCATCACCTCGCTCCCCAGCCCCAGCCCCTGATACGCGTCCGCCACCGAAGGGGCCAGCGTGCACACGTCCGACCCCAGCGTGATCCCCCGCTCGCTGTAGCGTTTGATCTCCCCCTCGCGCGGGCCCAGATAGACGATAAAGTAGGCGACGATCTCCGGCGCGCCGCTGCCGGTGGAGACGGCGAGAAAGCGCAGCGTGTCGGCATAGTTCAGCTCGGCGCACAGCTTGGTCGCCTGCTCGGCGGTGAAGGGGTGCGGGCCGTAGCGGCGGCGGGTCGCCTCGCCCAGCCCGACAAAGTAGCGGGCCAGCACCTCCTCGTCGTCGCGGCGCAACAGACGGAAGGTGATCGTCTCGCCGCGAAAGGGGAAGGTCTCGGTGATGAGATCGGGATGGGCGGCCAGTTGGCCGGTGGTCAAGGGCGTGCTCATGCGCTATCGGCTCCCTCCAGCAGGATGACGTGCAGCGGAGCGCAGTATAGGCGGCGCGGGCGCACGTGTCAAGTGCTGCCCAAGCCTCCCGCAGGCTCTAGAGCCTGCGGGAGGCTTGACGATCTATTTGGCCTTCACCGGCTGCATCGGCTTGCCGCAGCACACCAGCTCGCCGCCGCCCGCCTTGACCACCTGCACCACGTTGCCGCACATCTTGCACTCGAACACTTCGCCCACCGTCTTGACCTTCATTCGCTCTCTCCTTCAGGATGATGCGCCACCGGTGTCCCCACCGCCCGGCAGAATGCGCTCGCAACTGCTCCTGCCCTAGTCCGGCAGCGGCATGTCCGGCCTGCCGTAAAAAGCGGCGTGAAAGACCTCCCAGAAGGTCGCGCCGGTATAACGCAGCGTGTGCGCGTCCACCCGCTCCGCATACGGGTTGATCGCCAGCGGCCACGCCTCTTCCCGCTCCACCTCCATCACCACCGGCCCGTCCAGCGTCAGCGGTGCGATCTCGCCCGCCTTTTGCACGGCGAGTTGCACCCGCTCGCGGATCAGGGCGCGGGCATCCACCGGTGCCAGGTGGATGGCGCACTGCTCGTCCAGCCCCTCCTTCACCGCCGCCGTTATGATGCTGGGCACGAACGCCTCCGACTCGCGGCAGGCGTGCAGGTCGCCGGAGGTGAACACCCAGGGGATGCCGAGCTGTCCCGCCAGGTAGGCGGCCTGCTCCATCTCGCCGATCTCGCGCCCGTTGACGCGGTAGCGATAGCCGCGACTCTGCGTGTGCGCCAGGCAGGCATGCGGCGTATAGGCCATGGCGTGCATTCCCACCTGCAACAGCGCGTCAAAGCGCCGCGAGATGCCCAGCAGCCACCCGTCCCGGTTGATGCCGCGCACCAGCCGCACGCCGGAGATCAGCTCCTCCGGCAAGATGGTACGCCCCGCGCCGTGCGCGTCGTTGACCAGCACCTCTTGCGCGCCCGCGGCCAGCAGGCCCTCGGCGGCGGCGTTCACTTCGCCGGTGAGCAGGCGCTGCAACTCGGCGCGCTCGTACACCCCTTTGGCCTGCGCCGCATAGTCGGCAAGGCGCGGGTCCCACTGGTCAATGCCCGCCACCCCTTCCAGGTCGGTAAAGATGTATGCTGCTTTGACGTGGCCCATGTTTGCTCCTCTCAGGAAAGGATGCTTTCGGTCGCGGCCCCGGCGCGGCGCTAGCTGCGCGCCACGAGGATGACGCCACCAATGATCACCAGCACGCCGAGGATGCGCGACAAGGTGATCGTCTCGTGGAATAGAAAGCGCCCCACGAACAGCGTGATCACATACGTCAGGCTCACCAGCGGGAACGCATAGCTGATGTCCAGCTTGGACAGGACGTCCAGCCAGAGCAGGGCGCTGACGCCATACGCGGCAAAGCCCAGGATGAGGTAGGGGCTGGTGAGAATGACGCGCAGGCCATGCGCGATGTTGCCGCTGGCAAAGCTCACGCCGCCGGCGCGCATCAGGCCGTACTTGAGCAGGGTCTGGCCGGCCACCAGCAGGCCGATGCTGATCAGCGCCACAATCATGGTCTTGAGCATGGGTTTCTTCTCCAAGGAGTCACCTTTCGCGCGACAGGTGGCGGGACGAGGCAGACCACCGCGTGAAATCAGAAGAGCCCGCGATGCCGGCGCTCACGCCTGTCGGGGCTTCATGCGGCAAAGCAGCAGTCGTCTGAAAGATAGATGTTAGGCCTCTTCGTCCTCTTCATCGTCGGCGAAGAACTCGGCTTCCTCTTCCACCTCTTCGAGCCCCTCTTCCTCTTCCTCGCCGGCCTCCTCGACCTCTTCCTCTTCTTCCTCTTCTTCCTCTTCCTCGGCCTCGTAGGCGAACTCCTCCTCGGCTTCCTCCTCTTCGGCTTTGTGGGCCGCCATAAGGGCGCGGCGGTCCGCCTGCGCGCGGCGGCGGACGCGCCCGGTGGTCTCGGGAAGAATCGTCAGGCGCTCCGGCTCGATCTCGGCGCCACACACCTCGCACAAGCCATAAGTTCCCTCGGCGATACGCTTCAGGGCGTGATCTATCTCGTAGAGTCGCTTCTGCAACTCGTCCTTGGCCCATAGCTCATGCTCGCGGGTCTGGATATGCACGATAATGTCGGCATCCTCGGTGTCCCGTTCGTCCGCCGGGTTCACCGAAGAGCCGACACTTTCCGCCCGCCTGACTACTTGCCGCCGCGCTCTTTCCAGGTCTCTTTTGTAACGCTGCAGGTCTTTTTCGCTCAGCATCTCTTTAACTCCTGTACCTCATGCTGTAGCCAGGTTGATGATTACCGGCCTGACCGAGGAGTACAAGCAGAAAATCCCGCCCACCGGCGTGGACAGGACTTGGTTTCGAGTTTCCTTATCATAGCCAAAAGCATGGAATTGTCAAATCTCCCTGCAGGTCGTGCCCGTGCCCGACGCAGCCCGCTTTTGCCCCGAATCTGCTTTGGCATTACAATACTCGTCAAGGACCTATGATCACTGATGGAGGAGACGGGTATGAAAGAGCGGCTGGCACTCTTCGGTGGCCCCAAGGCGGTGCAAACCGAACCGGGCGACATGTTCGACTGGCCGATCGTCACGCCAGAGGTGGAGGAGGCGGTGCTGGCGGTGTTGCGCGCCGGCAAGATGTCCGGCGTGGATGTGACGCGCGAGTTCGAGCAGGAGTTCGCGGCGTGGCACGGCGTCAAGTACGCGCTGGGGCACAACACCGGCACGGCGGCGCTGCATGGCGCCATGTTCGGCCTGGGGCTTGGCGTGGGAGACGAGATCATCTGCCCCAGCATCACCTACTGGGCATCCTGTCTGCAAGCATATTCCCTCGGCGCGACGGTGGTCTTTGCCGACATTGACCCGGAGACGCTGAACATTGACCCCAACGACATCGAGCGTTGGATCACGCCGCGCACCAAGGCTGTCGTCGTCGTGCACTACACCGGCTATCCGGCGGACATGGACGCGATCCTGGCAATCGCCCGCCGCCATGGCCTGAAGGTGTTGGAGGATCCGTCGCACGCGCACGGCGCGCTTTACAAGGGGCGCATGGTGGGCACGATGGGGGACGTGGCCGGCTTTTCGCTCATGTCCGGCAAGTCGCTGGCCTGCGGCGAGGGAGGCATGTTGCTGACCAACGACCGCGAGATCTATGAGCGGGCGGTGGCCTTTGGCCACTATGCCCGACACAGCGAGTTGACGCTGCCGGAGCTGGTGGACGGGGCCGGGTTGCCGTGGGGCGGCTACAAGTACCGCATGAACCAGTTGACGTCGGCCATGGGGCGGGTGCAGCTCAAAAAGTACCCGGCGGAGATGGCCGAGATCCAGAAGGCGATGAACTACTTCTGGGACCTGCTGGAGGGATTGCCCGGCATCCGCTCGCACCGCCCGCCGCAGGATTCCGGCTCCACCAAGGGCGGGTGGTACGCGCCGCACGGCCTCTACCGCCCCGAAGAGCTGGCGGGCCTTTCCATCACGCGCTTTTGCCAGGCGGCGCAGGCGGAGGGGGTGCCGCTCTCGCCCGGCTGCAACAAGGCGTTGCACCTGCATCCGCTGTTCAACACGCTGGATGTGTACAAGCAGGGACGGCCTACGCGCATCGCCAACCTGCCCGAAGGCACGGATATCCGTCAGCCGCCCGGCACGCTGCCGGTGGCGGAGGGGATCCAGGAGCGCGTGTTCAACATCCCCTGGTTCAAGCACTATCGCCCGGACGAGATCGCGCAATACGCGGAGGGGATCCGCAAAGTGATCGCCAACTTTGAAGAGTTGCTGGCGGATGACCCCGGCAACCCGCCGGAGATCGGCAGTTGGGGCCTGACGCGGCGGCGCGGTGGGTAGGAGGCCAGACATGATCATTGACGCGCACGTGCACGTGGGCGACCTGCGCCGTCCGGACATGATGGGGCGCGCGCCGGTAACATGGGAGAACCTGCTGGCGCGGCTGGACGAGGAGGGGATTGACAAGGCGATCGTCCTCCCCATCGTCCACTCGCCAGAGGGGATTCAGTTCCCCTTCTGGTGGTCGCCGCAGCCGGACATGGTGGGGCAGATCACCGCCGCGGCGCGCTATCCCGACCGCCTCATCCGCTTTGGCAATCTGGACCCGCGCATGGGCGGCAACACCGCGCGCACCGACTATGGCTGGGTGCTGGAGAGGCTGGTGGAGATGGGGTGCGTGGGGATCGGCGAGATCACGGCGAACGTGCCCTTCGATGATCCGCGCGTGATTAACATGGTGCGGCAGTGCGGCGCGTGGCAGTTGCCCGTGCTCTTTCACGGCACGGGGATGGGCGAGGGGGAGTATGGTCTGCAGGATGAGGTCGGCTCGCCGCGGCTGGCGCGCCTGCTGGAGGCGGCGCCGGATGCTATCCTCATCGGGCATGGGCCCGGCTTTTGGGCCGAGATCGCGGGCGGGCTGACGCTGGAGGCCAAGTCCGGCTATCCCAGGGGGCCCGTGGCCGAGGAGGGGAGTCTGGTGCGTCTGCTGCGCACCTACCCGCATCTATACGCTGACATCTCGGCCGGGAGCGGCCACAACGCGCTAACACGCGACCCGGCGTTCGGCGTGCGCTTCCTGCACGAGTTTCAGGACAGACTGCTCTTTGGCACCGATGTCTGCTTTGGCGAGGCGGAGGGGCGCATGCCGCATCTGCCGCTGTTGCGGCGACTGCTGGCGGAAGGGCAGATCACGCAGGCCATCTTTGACAAGGTGACGGCGGGGAATGTGCTGCGGCTGCTGACCCGCTATCACGGCTGAGAGGCAGCGAGGTAACAGACAGGGCGCCGCGAGCAACGCATCACGGCGCCCTTTTGCGTGGCGGATGGATGGCGGTGCGCACGAGATTGCTGCTGGCTTTCGGGCTGATGGGCTTGACCTTTGCCATCTCCCAGACGCTGATGATCCGGGAGCTGCTCGTCGCTTTTTCCGGCGTCGAGGTCATCCTGGGGGTGGTGCTGGGGGTGTGGCTGTTGCTGGAGGCGGTGGGCAGCGCCGCGACGGCGCGGTGGCTGGTGGGCCGCGCGCCAAGACCCGCCTGGTTCGCCGCGTTGCAGCTCGCGCTGGCGGTGCTCCTGCCGGTCGCGTTGGTGCTGGCGCGATCGGTGCGCGTGTGGCTGGGCGCGCTGCCAGGCGTGGCGCTGGGCCTTGGCGACACCTTTCGCGGCACGTGCGGCACGCTCCTGCCGCTGGGCCTCGTGGATGGCGCCCTGTTCGCCACGGCGGCGGCCATCTATGTCCGGCTGACGCGCCGGGATACGGCGGGCGTGGTGTATGCAGCCGAGGCGATCGGCGGCATCGCCGGCGGCGCGCTCCTCACCTTTCTGCTCCTGCCCCGCCTGAACACGACCGCCATCATCCTGCTGCTGCTGGCCGGCAACGCGCTCTCGGCAGCGGCGCTCCTCTGGCCGCCATCTGCGGCGCGGCGTGATCGGCTCCTGCTGGGCGCGGCGGGCGCGACCTTCCTCTTGAGCGCACTCGCCGGCATCTATCCGGGCGTGGAGCGGCTGGATCGCCGCCTGGAAGCGGCGCGCTGGCCGGGGCAGACGTTGCTGGCGAGCGCCAACTCGCCTTACGCCCATCTCGCCATCACGGCGCAGGAGGCGCAACGCACCTTCTGGCTCGATGGCCTGCCCGTGGTTACCTCGCCAATGCCCGATCTGGCGGAGGCGGAAGCGCTGGCGCATCTGCCGCTCCTCTATGTGGCGCAGCCGCGCCGCGCGCTGGTGATCGGCGGGGGCGCGGGCGGCGTCCTGAGCGAGCTGCTCAAGTATCCCGACCTCCGCATTGACTATGTGGAGCTGGACCCGGTGTTGCTGCGGCTGTTGCGCGAGCACGCGCCGCTGGCCGCGGCGGCGCTGGCCGACCCGCGCGTGCGCGTGCATGCGGTGGATGGACGCCGCTACCTGCGGCAGCCAGCGGCGGACGCGGCGGCGCTGGACCTGATCCTGCTCGACCTGCCGTCGCCCACGACGTTGCTGCTGAACCGCTACTATACGGTGGAGGCATTCCGGCAGGCCCAACGCCTGCTGGCTGCCGATGGCGTGCTGGCCATCACGCTCCCCGGCAATCCCGACTATCTCAGCGCCGAGCTGCGCGACCTGAACGCGCTCGTCGAGCGCACCTTGCGCGCCGTGTTCCCGCAGGTGCAGGCCATTGTGGGAGAGCGCAATATCTGGCTGGCGTCGTCCGCCGCGCCGCTGCGCGATGTGCCGCTGGCCACCTTGCAGGCGCGCTGGGCGGCGCGCGCGATCCCCACGCGCATCGTCAACCCTGCCTATATCGCGCTCCGCCTCGATCCGGGCGTGCAGGATGGCTTTTGGCGTGCGCTGGCCGGGGGCGCGGGGGCCGCCGAGATCAACACCGATCTGCGCCCCGCGGGGGTGGGGTATGCCCTGCGCCACTGGCACGCGCTTGTGTCGTCCGGCTGGGCGCGGCTGGCGCAGAGCGCGGGGCGGGCGAATCTGGGCAATGTGGGCGTGCCGCCGATGGCGCTGTTGTGGCTCTGGGCGGCGGTGACATGGCGGCGGCGGGGCGGCGCGTCCGCGCTGGTAGGCGTCGTCGCCGTAACCGGCCTGAGTGGCATGGTGATAGACCTGACGCTGATTCTGGCGCTGCAATCGCTGCTGGGATACGCCTACCGGCAGGTGGGGCTGGTCGTCGCCGCATTTATGGGCGGGCTGGCGCTGGGCGCGGGCATCATGACGGCCTCGCTGCGCCGGGCACGGCCCGACCTCGCCCGCCGCCTGATCTGGCTGGTGGCGGCGCTGGGCGCATACGCGATGGCGCTGGCCGGGGCGTTGCGCGCACTCCATGCCGCGCCACCGGCCGAGGTGTGGACGCTGGGCGCGTTGCTCGCCTTGAACGCGCTGGGGGGCGCGCTGGTGGGCGCGCTCTTTCCGCTGGCGAGTGTGCTGCTCGTCGCGCGCGGCGCAGCGCCGGAACGCGCCGCGGGCCAGCTCTATGCCGCGGACCTGGCCGGCGCTTTTCTCGGCGCGCTGCTGGGCGCGGCGCTTTTCCTGCCCGGGCTGGGGGTGTGGGGCACCTGCTGGCTGCTCGCCCTGTGGCAACTGGGCAGCCTCGCGCTGGCGCTGGCCGCTCGCGGGAGCAGCCGGGGTCTTGACAGCCCAGAGGTGAGCGTATAGAATGTCAGTGAGGGTCTCTCGACGACGTTGGGGGAGAAGAAGGGGGTGGCGCAGGCGCCAGAGCCGATTGACCGCACGGCCGACATTTGCGCGGGCGTGGCCAGCCGGCGCAGATTCTCAATGGCGAGGAGGAATGGACCATGCGTACCCCAAAGATCTGGAATATCGCGATCTGTGTGCTCATCATCGTCGCGGCGGCGATGCCGGCAGCGGCGGCGGGGAAACGAGACCTGGGACGTGAGGTGCTGCCGCCCAACGATGGCTGGGCGTCCGAGGGGGCGGGCACGACCGGCGGCGCGGCGGCAGCGCCGGAGCAGGTGTACGTCGTCACCAACCGACAGGAGCTGATCGCCGCCCTCAACAACGGCGTGTACCCGCCACCGTCAACCACCCCGTCCAACACGCCCAAGATCATCTATGTCAAGGGCACGATTGACGCCAACGTGGACGACAACAACCAGCCGCTGATCTGCCAGGATTATTACCGGGATGGCTATACGCTGGAAGCGTTCCTGGCGGCCTATGACCCGGCGGTGTGGGGCCGCGTCCCGCCGAGCGGGCCACTCGAGGCCGCGCGCATCACCTCGCGCAACGCGCAGCAGGCCCGCGTCCGCATCCGTGTCGGCGACAACACCACCATCGTGGGGCTGGGCAAGGATGCCACGATCCGCGGCGCGTGGCTCGACCTGCGCGGCACGTCCAGCGTCCCGCGCACCAACATCATCATCCGCAACATCACCTTCGAGGACACCTACGACTGCTTCCCGGCGTGGTCACCCACCGACGGCGCGCTGGGCGCGTGGAACGCCGAGTACGACGCCATCTCGCTGCGATACACCGACCACGTCTGGATTGACCATTGCACCTTCCGCGACCGCGAGACCGCCGACGAGAAGATGCCACATTACTTTGGCGTGCTCTATCAGGTGCACGACGGGCATCTGGATATCACCAACGCCTCCGACCTGGTGACCGTCTCCTGGAACCGCTTTCTGGACCACGACAAGGTCATGCTGATCGGCTCCTCCGACAGCGCGACGGGCGATCGAGGCAAGCTGCGTGTAACCATACACCACAATCTCTTTGAGAACGTCGGCCAGCGCGTGCCGCGCGTGCGCTTTGGCCGAGTGCACGTCTATAACAACTATTACAAGATCATCAACAGCCCTGTGTACGGCTATAGCTGGGGCGTTGGCAAAGAGTCCGCCATCTACGCCGAGAACAACTATTTCAAGACGGACCAGAAGACCGGCCCCGATCAGTTCATCGCCGTCTATGGCGGGACGGCGATCCACGAGTCGGGGACGCGCGTGAACGGCACGCCCGGCGGCGGCTTTACCGATCTGGTGGCCGCGTACAACGCGACGCACGACCCCGACCTGTTGTACGATGTCGGCTGGACGCCCACGCTTCACACCGAGATCCACGATACACAGCGGGTGATACCGCTGGTGGAAAGCGACGCGGGGCCTTGCCAGTGGTAGGTCGTCAGGCCGCAGGCTAGGCTGCGGCGTCTGCTGCGCATCTCAGCCTCCCGCGGGCTGCAAACCTGCGGGAGGCTGAACTCTGTTGTGACGAGTGAGGGGCAGGCCGAAATGCTTCTGCGCTTTGCCACTTGACAGGCGCGCCGGACTGTGCTAGAATTTACTTGAGCAGTCATTCAACTATTAGTGGGCGATGGCACGCCTGCGCCGGGCGCGCGCTCTCAGCGCCAGGGGTGGGTCTCGATGATGGAAAAGCAGATGGCCTGCGATCTGGCCGAGATCTTTCGCGTCATGGCGGACCCGACGCGGCTGCAGATCCTCGCCATCCTGTTGCGCCATGAGCAGCGCGTCAGCGATATCGCGGCGGCGCTGGACATGTCCGTATCGGCGGTGTCGCATCAGCTTCATCTGCTGCGGCAGATGCGGCTCGTGCGGTGGCGGCGGGCGGGGCGCGAGATTCACTATGCGCTGGATGACGATCATATCGAGACGCTCTTTCGCGCCGGGCTGGAGCACGTCAACCATGGTTGAGCGACGCGCGGGCGGGGACGCGACGGGAAGACGGCAGGGAGGTCCTTTGGCAGAGAACGCGGAGCAGGAGAGGGTGGCCGTCGCCACGGGCGACGCGCTCGTATTCGACATAAACGATCTGGATTGCGCCGATTGCGCGGCGCATTTCGAGGAGGCAGTGCGCAAGCTGCCGCAGGTGGCCGCGGCGGAGCTGAACTTTGCCACCGCGCTGCTGACGGTAACGCCGGCGAGCGCGGACCCCGCGTTGCGGCGGGCGGTGCAACGCGCGGTGGAAAAGGTGGGCCAGCAGATGGGGCATCCCGCCCTGTTGCGCGGCGCGCCGGCGGAGGTCGTCGCCGCGCCGGAGCGGTGGCAGTGGGTGCGCGCGCATCGGCGCGATCTCCTGACGGCCGCTGCCGGCGTGCTGATCGGCGTGGCGTTCCTGTTGCGGCTGACGGGATTGCCCGAATGGGCGAGCAACCTGCTCTTTGTGCTGGGCATGATCGTCGGCGGCTTGGAGATCGCCCGCGCCGGGTTCTATGGCGCGCTGGCGACCCGCTCGCTGGACATGAACGCGCTGATGACCCTCGCCGCCGTCGGCGCGATGATCATCGGCGAGTTTGCCGAGGGGGCGATGGTGATCTTGCTCTTTTCGCTGGGCAATACGCTGGAAAGCTACACCATCAGCCGCGCCCGCCACGCCATCCGCTCCCTCATGTCGCTGGCGCCCAAGGTGGCGTGGCGCGTGGTGGGCGAGCGGCAGGAGCAGGTGCCGGTGGATGCGCTGCGCGTGGGCGACCACATCCTGATCCGCCCCGACGAGCGGATTCCCATGGATGGTATTGTAGAGAGCGGCGCTTCCGCCGTCAATCAGGCGCCCGTCACCGGCGAGAGCGTGCCGGTGGAGAAGGGGGTTGGCGCGGAGGTGTATGCGGGGACGATCAACGGCGAGGGCTTGCTGCGGGTGCGGGTTACGCGGCTGGCGGCGGACAACACCATCGCCCGTATCATCCGCATGGTGGAAGAGGCGCAGGCCAGCAAGGCCCCGTCGCAGCGCTTTGTGGATCGCTTTGCCAAAGTGTACACGCCCATCGTGATCGCGGGGGCGATCCTGGTGGCGCTGATCCCGCCGCTTCTGTTGGGCGGCGTCTGGTCCGAATGGCTCTCCCGCGCCCTGGTGCTGCTGGTGATCTCCTGCCCCTGCGCGCTGGTGATCTCGACGCCAGTCAGCATCGTCAGCGCCATCGCCGCGGCGGCGCGGATGGGGGTGCTGGTGAAGGGTGGCGCTCATCTAGAGGCGCTGGGCGGCGTGGACGTGGTGGCCTTTGACAAGACCGGCACGCTGACGCGCGGCCAGCCGGTGGTGGTGGGCGGGCGTTGCGAGCTGCACGACAGGAACGTGACCGCGGAAGAGTGCGTGCAGTGCCAGGACCTGCTGACCGAGGCGGCGGCGGTGGAGCAGTTCTCGCGCCATCCGTTGGCGCGCGCCGTCGTGGCGCACGCGCAGGAACGCGGCATCAATCTGGCGGAGGCCCGGGTGGAAGATGTCCGCGCCGAGCCGGGGCGCGGCATGACCGGCACCGTCAACGGGCATCAGGTGAGCATCGGCAGCCACGCCTTTGCCCATGAGCAGCACGTCGGCACGGCAGACCCGGCGTTCTGCCGCATGGTGGACGAGGCGGCCGCCGCGGGCCAGACGACGATGGTGATCGAGGATCGCTGCTGCAACCTGCGCGGCTTTTTCGCCATGGCGGACGCATTGCGCCCCGCCGCGCCGCAGGTGATCGCGGACCTGAAGCGGATCGGCATCCGCCAGACGGTGATGCTCTCCGGCGACAATCAGGGGACTGCCGAGGCGGTGGGGAAACAGGCCGGCGTTGATCTCGTGCGGGCGGAGCTTTCGCCGGCGGACAAGGTGCAGGCGGTGCGCGACCTGTTGCGGGATCATGGCGGCGTGGCGATGGTGGGCGATGGTGTGAACGACGCGCCCGCTCTGGCGCAGGCGACGGTGGGTATCGCCATGGGCGCGATGGGCACCGAGGCGGCGCTGGAGACCGCCGATATCGCGCTGATGGCGGATGACCTGACCAGGCTGGTGCCGGCGATCCGGCTCAGCCGCCGCACGCTGGCGACCATCCAGCAGAACATCGCCATCTCGCTGGCCATCAAGCTGCTTTTTCTGGTGCTGGCAATCCTGGGCATCGCCACCCTCTGGATGGCGGTGTTTGCCGACGTGGGCACGTCCATGATCGTCATCTTGAACGGCATGCGGCTGTTGCGGGCGCGCGGCTAGCCGGACGCGCAACCGTGGCCGCGCGCCGTGCGTAG
>JAIOAV010000085.1 GCA_019873665.1 Chloroflexota bacterium | reverse complement strand
GAGGATGTCCCAGAGGGCGATCTCGATGCCGCTGATCGCCATCGCCTGCGTCTGCCCGGCGATCTTGTATGTCTTGACGAACATCTCCTCTACAAGCCACTCGATCTCAAAGGGGTCATGACCGAGCACGAGAGGTGCCAGCGAATAGTTCAGGTGCGCCGCGACGACATGCGCGTTCATCGGGCTACTCTCGCCCCACCCCACGATGCCAGCGTCGGTCTCGACACGTACCAGAAGCATCCCTTTGAGTAGCAGCGGCGTGATGGCCGTGATTTCCATGTCGCCCTCCTTCGGCTATGCCCAGCTAAAGCCCGGCCCTTGCGGCAGCAGGGCGCATCCATCTACCAGTTTCAGCGGCGAGCCGGGCGGGATCAGCCCTGTCTCCAGATAGAGGGCGTTCGGCAGGCATGCCATGATGTTGAGTTGCACCGGGCCACCGCCATGAGAGGCGTATGGCCGGCGGAAGGCGTGCGCCAGCAGCCCAAGTTGCAGCAGGCCCGTCGGCCCCCCGCCGCGTCGCAGGTCCGGCTGGATGATGTCCACCGCATCTCGCGCCAGAAAGCAAGCGAAATCGTATGGCGTATAGAGGTTCTCCCCGGTTGCCACCGGGATATCCAGCGCCGCGGCCAGCGCGGCATAGCCGTCAATATCATCTGCGGGCAGCGGTTCCTCCCACCAGTAACAGCCGAGGTCCTGAAAGACGCGACCACGGCGGATCGCCTCCGCGGTGCGCAACGACTGGTTGGCGTCCACCATCAACCGGATGTCAGGGCCGATCGCCTCCCGTACCACCTTGATGCGGTGCACATCCTCTGCCAGTGTGGGAAAGCCCACCTTGATCTTGACGGCGTGAAAGCCCTGCGCGACGGCGCGAGCGCAGATCTCTTGCACCTCCGCGTCGCTATAGTTCAGCCATCCAACCATCGCGTAAGCCGGGATGCGCTCGTGCACCGCGCCCCACATCTGCCAGCATGGCACGCCGCGCGCCCGGCCCAGACAATCCCACAGCGCCGTGTCCAGCGCGGCGATGCCGAACATGGCCAGGCCGAACGAACCGTGATATTCCGTCTCGCGCAACATCTCCTGGTGCGTGGCCCGCACGTAGGCGGGGTCAGTGCCAAAGACGATCGGCTTCAGCTCGTGTTCGATCACCGCCGCCAGCGCGTCCGGCGCGCCGGCGATGCGCCCAAAGGACACCTCACCGACACCGGAAATCCCCTCATCTGTGTGCACCGTCACGGTCACAGAGCCGGAGCCGGGCAGGCTTTGCAGGGCATCTCGCTTCGGATTGGCGACGGGCGGGTTGCGGTGCGCTGTCACAACGATCTGGGTTACTTTCATAGCCCTCCCTCTGCATGAAAAATCGGCCTTGATGTCCACGCCTACACCTGCAGCGGGTATCGGCCGTACTTTTGCACCGCCTCGGCCATGGCGCGCACGTTTGCGGGGTCGCAGTAACTCGCCAGGCTGTTGCCACTGGTAACGATATAGCCGCCGCCCGGCGCAAGGTCGTGGATCAGCGCACGCACCTCCTGATTCACCTGTTCCGGCATGCCCATGCCCAGCAGGTTCAGATCCACATTGCCCAGCACGCATATCCTGTCGCCGTATTTGGCCTTGGTAACACGCGGCTCCATCGCTCCCTTTTCGTTCGGGTGCACGCCCGCGATCCCCAGGCTCACCAGATCGTCCATGAAAGGCATGATGTTGCCGTCGCTATGGATCACCCAGGGCAAGGTTACCTCGGCGGCGACGCGCCAGTAGCGTGGCAGGACCAGCTCGTGAAACACCTTGGGCGAGAAGAAGGGGGCGCTCTTGAACGCCATGTCGTCGGTAGAGGCATAGACGTCGAAGCCGAGCTGGCAGGCGCGCCGCGTGACGGCGACTGCCCAATCGGTGTAGATATCCAATACTCGCTCCAAGAATGGCCGGTTCTCGTAAAGGGCGATGCTGAAGGTCTCCAGCCCCATGCTCAGCATAGTGGGAAAGATGCCGGCGCGTGTGACAAACCATGCCGCGAAATCCTCCTTGTTGGCGGCGAATTCGGCGGCCTCGACGTACAGCGCATCGTCTTCCGGGTTGGGAAGCTGGATCATGTCCACATCCGCCTCTGTCTTGATCATCCCCTCGCCATAGAAGAGGCGACCGTCTTGCCCGGCGACCTTCTGCGCATAGACTGGGGCGCGAAGGACAAAGGCGATATTATCCTTGTGCAGCGCAGCCGCCAGCTCTTTGGCCTCTGTGACCGTGAACTGGTTGGTCTCGCGATCGTAGCCGACCTTGGTTTCTTCCTTCCAGCCCAGCACTTTTTTCGCCAGCGCGCGGTCCACACCCAGCTCGCAATACGGGACGCGGTCCGGCACCCCGCGCCGCAGCGCGGTCAGCACCCTTTCTCGCGACGTCATGCTCATGGTATTTCCTCCCCCTTGTCTGTCGGGCTCATTATACAACAAACGAATCGAAGGAACGCACTAAACCTGGCGCATCCGTGTGCAGCGCGTCATCCCCTTACATTGCCAGTTCGGGGGCGAATGTATCCAGGTCGCGTTGCAGGCGAAGCACCGCCAGGTCCTTGGCCCTGGCCTCCAGCATCACGTCGAAATTGGGCTGAGTCGGGCGCAGCCGCAGGAAATCAACAAACTCGAAGGGATTCACATAGTCGGAGTGATTGCTCCAGAGTGGCGGGCGCACCCCGCCCGCGTCAGCGTCATCGCCCGGCAGCGGCGCTAGCGCTTTCATCTCGGTACGGGGCGAGCTAAAGTGCACTTTGGGTCGCACATCCGCCGGCCACGTGTTGAGCGCCAGCTCCAGGCTGGCGCCCAGGGAGAGGTGATCGGGATTGTTCAGCAAAAAGTGCAGCCGATCCAGCACGAGCGGGATACCCGTCTGTTCGTGGATGTGATACGTATCCGCCAGCGCGTAGTAGCGATCGTCGTTTTCCAGCACCAACCGACGCTGCGCGGCGGGCGGCAGGCTATCGTGGCAGGCGATAAAGCGCCCCAGAGATGTCGCCCTGTCGCCAAAGAGGCCGCCCACATGCGTGACGATCACCGCCTCGGCCGGTAACTGCATGGCATCCAGCAGCCGAGCGAGGGCGATCACTTTGGCGCGGCTCCGCGTTTGCGTCTCTGCGTCGGCGCTATTCAGCACCGTATAAGGATCGGCATGAAACGAAAGGCGCACACCGCCCAAGCGTGCCAGCTGGCCCACATATTCCAGCTCAGAGAGGCATTCGTCTATCTGGTGGTGGAACTGCGGCATCTCCGGGTGCGTAATATAGGGAGCAAGGTCCGGATGCATCCGGTACATGTGCAGCCCGGCCTCTGCCATATAGACGAGGATGTCGCGCAGATACGCCAGGCTCACGCTGAGATGAGGCTGCTGGGGCGCGCGTCGCGCGTCGTGCGATCTCAGTTGTGGGCGGCCCAAGACCTGTACGGCAAAGCCAAGGCGCATCTATCTGCTCCCTGTGTGGATGGCGTATTATAGCTGAGCAATCGTGTGCCTCCAAGACGCGTCGCACGGTGGCTTGGAGATCTGGCCGCTTTTGCCTATAATGAAAGCCCACTTTTTCCACTGCAGGCATGTGCGGCCGCGCGAAGGGGCGCGGCTAGATGGAGTAGATGATGGCCGATACAGATGACAAGATTACGACTGCCGAACCGCGGCAGAATGTCCATGTTCGCTTCCCTGACGGGCGCATTTTCAGAGGCCCGATTGGCACGACATTGCAGGCGTTCGTCCGCCAGGCGTTTCCGCAGGACGCGCACAGCGTCGTCGCGGCTCTGGTGAATGGCGAAGTGCGCGAGCTAACCTATGCAATCGAGGGCGACGTGCAGGTCACGCCCCTCGATCTCACGACTGGCGATGGCATGCGCATATACCAGCGTTCCCTCTGTTTCCTGATGGTGGTGGCCGCCCAGGAGCTCTTTCCCGAGGCGCATCTGATGATAGACCACTCACTGACGCTTAATGGCCTCTATTGTGAGGTTCGGGAGAGGGCTCCCTTTAACGCGGAGGAGATCGAGCGGCTGGAAGCGCGCATGCGTGAGCTGGTGGCTGAAGATGCTCCCATCGGCAAGGAACGCATTCCCCTCACCCAGGCGATCGAGATGTTCAGGCAGCAAGGCTATGAGGACAAGGTGCGCCTTTTGCGCTATCGGCAGAAGGACTATCTCGTCGTCTATACCTTGCATGGCGTGCGCGACTATTTTTATGGCTATATGGTGCCATCCACAGGCTACTTGCGGCACTTTGCCCTGCACTGGTATCCGCCGGGATGGATCTTGCGCTTCCCGCGCCGCCACGATCCGCACCAACTCCCGCCCTTTCGCGACTCGCCCAAGCTGGCGCGTGTGTTTCGCGACTATCGTCGCTCGCTGCAGGTGATGGGCGTGGAGGATGTCAGCACGCTGAACGAAGCTACAGAATCGTGCCGGATGCACGAGGTGGTGCTGATCAACGAGGCGCTGCACGAACACGAGATCAGCCAGATCGCCGAGACGGTGGCTGCCCGACGGGAGGTGCGGCTGGTGCTGATCTCCGGCCCGAGCGCATCAGGCAAGACAACAACTGCCAAGCGCCTGTCCGTTCAACTACTGGCGCACGGCATCCATCCACTGGCGCTTGGCCTGGATGACTACTTCTTGGATCGGGACAAGACGCCCAGGGACGCTGATGGCCATTATCAGTTTGAGGATCTGGCAGCGGTGGACCTGGATCTCTTCAACCGACAACTGTTGGACCTGATGGCCGGCCGGCCGACGACTCTGGCGCGCTATGACTTTCGCGCCGGTCAGCGCGTATGGGGAGATACGGTGCAGATCAGCCCGGAACACGTCATCATTGTGGAGGGCATTCATGGTCTGAACCCCGAGCTCGTGCCCCACATCCCGCCGGAAAGCATTTTCCGCGTTTATGTCTCGTGTCTGACGCAGTTGAACATTGACCATCACAACCGGGTGCCGACAACCGACACACGTCTCTTGCGGCGTATAGTGCGCGATGCCCGGTCGCGTGGCTATTCAGCGCAACAGACGATCCGCCAGTGGGAGTTTGTGCGGCAGGGGGAGGAGAGGAATATCTTTCCCTACCAGGAAAACGCCGATGTGATGTTCAACTCGGCGCTGGCGTATGAGCTGGCGGTACTCAAGCCGTTCGTCGAGCCACTTTTGCGTGAAATCGAGCCGGATACGCTCGAATATGCAGAAGCCAAGCGTCTGCTGCGATTCCTGGAGTGGTTCCTGCCCTATGGCACAGACAAGGTGCCAAACAACTCGATCCTGCGCGAGTTTGTGGGCGGCTCGGTGCTGGAAGATTTCGAGCCGTGGCGGCGCGGCGTATGCCACCCGGCCGTAACGCGGTGGGAGTGAGAGAGCATGGACAAGACGAATTCCATGCGCCTGCTGGATAGCCGCCATGTGCCCTATATCGTGCACACTTTCTCGGATAGCATCCGCTCAGCCGTTGAGGTGGCAGAGGTCATTGGTCTGCCGCCAAGCCAGGTGTACAAGACGCTGGTTGTCCTGCGACCCAAGGGTAAGCCGATGCTGGTCATCATCGCCGGAGATCGGGAGCTCGATCTCCGGCTCCTGGCGGCCAATCTGGGAGAGAAAAAGCTGCGCATGGCGACCCATGCCGAGGCAGAAGAACTGACCGGCCTAAAGGTGGGCGGCATCTCAGCCCTCTCGCTGCTCAATCGCGGCTTCGACATCTATCTGGACAAACCCGCGCTGGACCTCGATCAGATCGTGGTCAGCGCAGGTCAGCGCGGCATCAACCTGCAGTTGTCGGTTAAGGATTTCGTCAAGGTGATCAGGCCGCGGATCGTGGCGGCCACAGAGGAAAGCTCGCCCGGCTCTTATGAAGTCAACTAGGAATTGGATGATTGTGCATGGCCCGGACCATTGTGCCGTTGCGAGGGAGCGAAGCGATCGCAGCCATCCCCGAGCACCCACGTGGGGATTGCTTCGCCGCTACACGGCTCGCAATGACAGACTGGCTTGTGCAACTTCTATTTATCTCCTCCATTAGCCCCCCAGCAGGGCCGCGGCTTTGCGCAGCCTGAACAGCACCTTCTCCTTGCCCATGATGCTCATGGACTCGATGAGCGGCGGCGTAACCTCTTTGCCTGTCAGGGCAATGCGCAGCGTGCCGAAGAATTCGCGCGCTTTCAGCCCCAACTCCTCCGTCAGCGGGCGCAATGTGCCCTCAATGGCCTCTGGCGCGAAATCGGGCAACGCTTCCAGCGCGGCGATGGCGCGTGCCAGCACCTGTCGTGCCTGATCCTGGGTCATCTTTTTCTGCACCAGCAACGCCGGGTCGTACTCGATCTCATCTGCGAATATGAAATCCACCATCTTCGGCGCTTCGGAGAGCGTCTTGAGCCGCTCCTGGATCAGCGGCACGAGCTGCCGAGTGGTGGTCAGATCGGCCCGCAAGCCTGCTTCCTGGAGAAAGGGCAACAGACGGCGGGCCAGATCGTCGGGATCGAGTTGTCGGATATAGACGCCGTTGAACCACTCGAGTTTGTCGTAGGAGAACTGACCCGGTGAGCTACTGACGCCGCTCAGGCCAAAGTGCCGGATCAGCTCATCGCGGCTCATGACCTCGGTCTTGTCATCGTAAGACCAGCCGAGCCGTGCCAGAAAGTTGACGATCGCTTCGGGCAAATAGCCTATGCGGCGGAACTCGAGCACGGAAGTCGCCCCCGCGCGCTTGCTCATCTTCCCCTTGCCCGTCGGCGACAGGATCACCGGCAAATGGGCATATACTGGCGGCCCCCATCCCATCGCCCGATACAAAATCAACCCGTATGGAACAGAAGGAAGCCATTCTTCGCCGCGCATGATGTGCGAGATCTCCATCAAGTGATCGTCCAGTGGTGCAGCCAGGTGATAGGTGGGGTAGCCATCAGACTTGAGTAGAACCTTGTCATCGCGCATCGCGCCCAGGTCAACAGTGATATCCCCGCGCAACACGTCATTGAAGGTAAGCTGTCCTTCATCCGGCATCCGCAGACGCACCACCGGCGTGATCCCCTGTGCCTCAAGATCGGCGCGCTCTCTCGCGGTGAGGTAGCGGCAGCGGCCATCGTAGCCGATCGGCTCGCCTTTCCTTTTCTGCTCCTCGCGCATGGCGGCGAGTCGCTCCTCACTACAGTAGCAATAGTAAGCTGCGCCCGCGTCCACAAGCTTTTTCGCGTACTCGTGGTAGATGGGCAGACGTTGCGACTGAAAGTAGGGCGCATGCGGCCCGCCGACCTCTGGGCCTTCGTCCCAGTCTAGTCCTAACCAGCGGAGGCTATCCAACAGGTCGCGCAGCGCATACTCGGTATAACGCGTGCGATCGGTGTCCTCGATGCGCAGGATGAACGATCCTCCATGGCGGCGGGCAAAGAGCCAGTTGAACAGCGCGGTGCGTGCTCCTCCCATATGAAAATATCCGGTCGGGCTGGGAGCGAATCGCACGCGAACGCGGTTGTCAGGCATGAGTGTAGCTCCTTATTCGAATTCCAGCTTGCGATAACGCATCACGACGCTTTGCACCAGGCCCAAGCCTATGAGCATCGTGATAAGCGATGAGCCGCCATAGCTGATGAAAGGCAGCGGCAGGCCGGTGGCAGGGATGACGCTGAGATTCACCCCCAAGTTGATAAACCCCTGGGTGAAAATCATCATCGCCACGCCGATGACGATCAATTGCCCGAACGGGTCGGGGGTGAGTTGTGCCGCGCGCAAGATCCGCAGCAGCAAGAAAACAAAGAGCGCAAAGAGTACTATGCTCCCGACGAAACCTAGCTCCTCGGCATATACGGAAAAGATAAAGTCTGTAGCGCGCACCCGCAAAAAGTGAAGCTGGCTCTGCGTACCCTGGGCATAGCCTTTGCCCCACAGCCCTCCGGAACCAATGCTGATGAGAGCTTGGATGACGTTATAACTCTCGCCGGAGGGGTCTTGGGCCGGATCCAGAAAGGCGAGGATGCGATCCCGCATATACGGTTGCAGTGATAGCCAGATGGTGGGTGCTGCTACCAGCCCCCCCAATCCCAGCACACCGAACTGCCAGAGCGGGATGCCTGCCGCCCATGCCATCCCCAGCCAGATGCCGCCGAGGATCAGCGCTGTTCCCAGGTCCGGCTGGAGATAGATGAGCACCATCGGCACGGCTGTATAGAGCAGTGAGACGATCAAGTGAGCCGGGCGGTGAATAGTGTCTTGGTGATCGGCCAAGTACTTGCTCAGGACGAGGATGAGCACGATCTTGACCAGCTCTGACGGTTGCACGGGAAAGATGCGCAGATTGAACCAACTCTGCGCGCCAAAGGCGGTTTCGCCAAAGACAAAGATCAAGCCCAGCAGTAAGAGGCCCAAAAGATAGATCACACGCGACGAGTCTTGGTAGAAGCGATAGTCTATACCTGCCACTATCAGCATTACAATCAGCCCTAATAGGGCGTAGACCGCTTGGCGAAAGACCACATCATCCCACAACGAGGTCGTCGCACCGGAAGGGTCCAGCGTGGCGCTATGTATCATGGCCAGCCCGATGCCGATCAGGGCGAGCGCATTGGCCAGGAGAAGCAAATCAAAGTTCCGCCAGATTCTCTTGCCCATCTCAGCGTTTGGTCTGTTCTCGTGCGGGATTTGATCTGCCGGATAGCGGCTGGCGGCGCATCCCTATCAGGGGGATATCGGCGACCAGACGGCTATGTCCTCTGGTTTGCGAGATGGTGACCTCGATCCCTTCTTCGTCATCGATGATCACGTGCTCCGAGATGACCGCCAGGATCCCCTGTTTGAGGGTCTGCAACAACTCGGGCGAGACATCGGTGCGATCGTGAATCAGCACGACCTTGAGTCGCTCTTTAGCGAGCTCCTTGCTGGGTGGTTGCCGTTTGGCGAACAGCCTGTCTAGAAAGCCCATGGTTCTCCTCCATCGAGTCTGCCGTGCGGCCGTTAGCTAGAGCGGAACAGACCCTTGATCCAGCCGAATATCCCTCCCTGCCGATCGTTGATATCCAGAAAAGGCACGTTCTCACCCAATATGCGCCGCGCAATATTATGAAAAGCGATAGATGCAGGCGTCTGAGAATTATGTGCAATCGGCACGCCGCGGTTGGTGGATACGATGATGTTCTCATCGTCGGGGACGATCCCTAGGAGACCAATCGAAAGCACTTCCAATACGTCCTCTGTGCTGAGCATGTCTCCCTGGCGCACCATGTTGGCCTTGATTCGGTTGATGACCAGACGAGGGGGTTCTTTTTCCGCGGCTTCCACTAGGCCAATGATGCGGTCAGCATCGCGCACGGCCGAGACCTCCGGTGTCGTTACGATGATGACCTCGCTCGCGCCAGCGATGGCGTTCTGGAAGCCTCGCTCGATGCCGGCAGGGGAGTCGAGCAGGATGATGTCGAAATCGCCACGCAGTTCCTGAATCAGGCCGCGCATGTCATCCGGACTGACGGCCATCTTGTCGCGCTTTTGTGCTGCGGGCAAGAGGTAGAGCGAAGGAAGATGCTTGTCGCGGATCAACGCCTGGCGCAGACGGCATGTGCCTTCCACCACATCCACCAGGTCGTACACGATGCGATTCTCCAGGCCCATCACGACATCCAGGTTGCGCAGTCCGATGTCAGTATCAACGGCGACGACACGTTGATCGCGCATCGCCAGCGCTACCGCCAGATTCGCCGTCAGCGTTGTCTTGCCGACGCCCCCCTTACCTGACGTGATGGTGATCACCCGTGCAGGCATGTCTTCTCCTCCCTCTCTTGATCCCCCGCCCTGCCAATGCTAGCTCTCCATCAATTCCGATATCACCGCATTCCACGGCTCGGCGACGATGCCCTCCCGGCCCACGAAGGCGATCTCTGGCACGGCCGTGCGTTTGCGACGGTCATCCGGCGCACGGGCGATATGATTGCCGATCCGGAGTTGCGTGGGGTGTAACTGCAGAGCGCATACCACTGCTGTGTCGTCGCCCATCGCGCCTGCGTGCACCACACCGCGCAATCGTCCCCACACCACAATGTCGCCGCCGGCGATCACCTCGGCTCCCGGGTTCACATCCCCGATGATCACCACATGACCCGGGTGCTGGATCGCCTGGCCGGATCGGATCGTGCGACGCACGAGGAGGCCACCTTCGCTGCCTCCTTCGGTAGCTCCGGTGGCACTCGTCTCTGGCGCGGGCAGTGGCTCGCTGGATACCGCCCGCAGGTCCAAGCGGCGAGCAGCGGCGCGCGTCTCCTTGGCCTGGGCCGAGATGATGTAGAGGCCCATATCAAACTGGCTCAGGAGTCCCTCCAACGCCCGCAGATCATCCTCGGTCAGCAGCCGTTCCCCCACTTCCAGGGTAACCCTCGCCCCCCTAAAAAACGAAGAAGTGGTGTGCAGGCGCTCATGGAGCTCTTCCAGGATCTTGTCCCACGCCCCCTCGCCGATGATCACGGTAACGCCATCTCGCATGCCCTTCAATGTAACGTTCGCCATATTCTGCCTCGATATGGATCCTCGGGTCGCGACCTCCGCGCCCAGATCATTATTCTCTATTGTTCTGGTGTTGGTGTAGGTTCTGGCAACTGGAAATAGTGACGCAGGATCTCGATCGCCACTGGGACTCCCTCCACAGCGCCCTGGCCGCCCCCCGCGATAAAGACAACCACGGCTATTTCGGGGTTCTCATAGGGTGCAAAAGCCCCAAACCAGGCATGCGTTGGCAGGTTCCCCTCCTTATCGCGCTCTCCGGGGAATTCGGCGGTGCCGGTTTTGCCGGCAGCATGGATCTCTGGCAGACTCTGGTCTAATAGCCGAGCCGTGCCCCAGGTTGCTGCAGCTCGCATCCCGCTACGCACCAGCTCGATGTTTTGCGGCGAGATCGGCACTTGGCGAATCACTTCGGGATGTGTCGTCTGCACGACGTTGCCGTCCACATCCAAGATCTGGTGCACGACCTGAGGGCGATACAGCGTGCCGCCGTTGGCGATCGTGGCAAAGGCGTTGAGAAGTTGGAGCGGCGTGGACAGGATGTAGCCCTGGCCGATGGAGATGTTGTAAGTATCGCCTGTCACCCAGTTCATATCCCAGTTCTCGCGCTTCCACCGTTCGGTCGGGACGAGACCCGCAGCCTCGCCGGGCAGAGCGATGCCGGTGCGCGCACCAAAGCCGAATTCCCGCGCGTAGCGTGTCAGGCGCTCCAGCCCCAACCCCTTGAAATCCTGGAAACCGCCTCCCACTTGATAGTAGTAGATATCGCACGAGTATGCAAGGCTGGCAGCGAGATTGACCGTGCCGTGTCCGCTGTGGACCCAGCAGTAAAAAGGCTGCGCCTTGGTTGGATCGTCCGGCATAAACTCGTTTGGCAGCCACAGGATGCCGCCGCAGTACAACTGCGTGTTCGGGGTGATCACCCCTTCTTGCAGAGCCGCAGCGGCCGGCACGATCTTGAAAGTGGACCCCGGCGGATATTCGCCGCCGATAGCGTGATTCAGCAGGGGACTGAGGGGATCGTTGACCAATGCTTGATAGTCGGCCAGCGAGATCCCGCCAGAGAAGAGATTGTTGTCGTATGTCGGCAGCGATACCATCGCCAGAATCTCACCATTCTGCGGATTCATGGCGATGACCACCCCTGAGGAGGAGCCAACCTTTTCCATGCGCGCGCGCAGCGCTTCCTCTGCCACCCTTTGGAGCTCCACGTCCAGCGTCAGGATGAGATTATCTCCAGGCTGAGCGGGTTTGGTGGCGAGGATGCGAATTTCCCTCTCAAAGGCATCAACCTCGACGTGCTTCTTTCCCTTGGTGCCGCGCAACACCTGTTCAAAGGTCAGTTCGACCCCTGTCAGGCCGACCTGGTCGTTCGCCTCATAGTCTTCACCCTCGGCGGTCAGATAGGCCTGCACTTGGTTCGCGGGAATCGCCCCTACATAGCCCAGCCAGTGCGCCAGCAAAGGGCCGTACAAATAGTCGCGCCGTGGCTTGATCTCGACAATCACCCCCGGCAGGTCGAGATGCCGCTCTTCGGCGATAAACGCCATATCGCGGGGGACATTCACGGCGAGCGGCACCGCAGCGTAACGCGAGATTTTCCCCTGTTTCACTTGGTCTTGGATTTCGGCGATGCGCTTTCGGACATCAATGGCGGGCGGATCACCTTCTGCAGCAGCGGAGACTGTGCCGATAAGCCAGCTCCATGGGCTCTGACCGGCAATCGGTGCGGCGAGAATGGCCGTCAGTCGGTCGCACAACTCATCGAGCTCTTGCGGGTCATTCGGCAGGCTGGCCGGCACAATCGAAAGGGAAAAGCTGGGCACATTACGGACGAGGATCGTCCCATTCCGGTCATAGATCACGCCGCGCGGCGCATCTACCGTGGTCAGGCGGAAGCGATTTCGATCTGCCAGGTTGATGTATTGCTCGCCGCGACCGATCTGGAGGCTCCACAAGCGGATGCTGAGGAAGAGAAAGGCGAGTACAAAGCCGATCTGCACAGCGGTTACGCGCATCGCTTTTCGCGGATCACTCATGGCAACCTACCAAATCGGCTCTTCTGACTCGGGGGGCCTAGCCAGATGCCGCAATGGCGGATACAGAAACGGCACCAGCACCACAGTGAGGGCAACGCTCGGCAATGTAACATGGAGGGTACAGTCCAGCCACGACACTGGCCTGCCCATCATCTGCAAGACACCAAGAAAGAGCCCATCATGTATCAACACCGCAACGGCGGTGATCAAGATCGGCACCAAAAAGCGGGACTGAAAACCCTGCAGTCGCCTCTGGCCACCCCAAAGGCTGACAGCAAGCAAGCACAGAGTCGAGATACCAAAAGGCGCTCCCGACAGCAGGTCCGTTTCTATCCCTGCGATGAGCGCCCAGATGCTACCCTGTTTGGCTCCACGAAGGAGGCTCCATAGAGATACCAGGGCCAAGACAAGGTTTGGTTTCCCACCGTCGATGGCCAAGCGCGGTAAAAGGGACGACTGCAACACGACGGCGGCGGTCAGCGCGAGAATACTGGCGTATAGGCTGATGGGTCTCCGCCTTCTATTCCGTCTCGAACTCGATCGGCGTAAAGTTCAGGATCACCATGACCAGCTCCAGGCGGCTGAGATCCACCGCCGAGCGGATTTCCGCTTCCTGGAACATCTCGACGTCGCTCTGATGCACCTGGGTAACCTGTCCGATCACCAGTTCCCTGGGAAAGTTGCCCCCCAGACCAGAGGTGATGATGATGTCATCCTTTTCGACTGACTCGCCTTGCGCGATATAGCGCATGAGCAGACTGCGTCCTGTGCGTCCCACCACAACGCCCGTGGCCCGCGAGCGCTGCACGATGGCGTTCACGGCACTAGATGGGTCAGTGATAAGGAGCACCTTCGACCATTCAGTGCCCACATCGGCGATACGTCCCACAAGCCCGTGTGAGGAGATCACCGGCATCCCGCTCTGGATGCCATCTTGCGCGCCGCGATCAATGATCAGATAGCGCACAAGACTCGACGGGTCCTGACCGATCACCTCTGCGGCGAGCGTCTCCAGCGCCGGGTTGGCTTCTTTGAAGCCGAGTTGCTCGCGCAGGAGCGCCAGCTCGATCTTGGCTTCCTCCAGTTCCACAGTGCGCAGCGAGAGCTCGGCCACTGTCTTTTCCAGCTCTTTTTTCTGCGCCTCCAGTTCTTGCATATGCGTCAACGCCTCGAATTTGGCGCTGATGTCGTTGGTAACGCGGCTGACCGTGTATTGCACAGGGACCAGCATCCCGACGACAGCATCCTGCACGGCGCCGAGTTGCCCCATCTGCTGCAGGATAAGCATCAAGCCAAGCCCGAAAGATAGGATCACCAGCACGAGCGTGGACTTGTCTTTTTTCCAGTCCAATTTGTGGCCTCACAAGCCTAGACGATCAGGGACGGGGCTTGTGCGTGCGTTGTGTGGCCGCCAGCACTTTGTGCAGCACGTCAAGGTCCTCGAGGATCTTTTCCGCGCCGCGCACGACGCAGGTGACCGGATCCTCGGCCACCCAGACGCGCATCTTGGTCTCTTCCGAGAGTCGCTCCGCCAACCCCTGAAGCTGCGCGCTGCCGCCGGCGAGGGCGATGCCCTGTTCCATCAGGTCTGCCACCAATTCCGGGGGTGTCTCATCAATGACGCTTTTGACCGACTCGATGATCACATTGACCGGGCCGGAAAGGGCCTCGCGGATCTCCACGCTGCTGACTTCGATGGCTTCCGGGAGGCCCGTGATCAAGTTCCGCCCGCGGATCGTAATGGTGCGCTCTTCCGGCAGCGGATATGCCGAACCGATGGCGATCTTGGTGCGCTCTGCCATGCGTTCGCCGATAAAGAGGTTGTACTTTTGTCGTGCGTATTGCACGATCTCCTCGTCCATCTCATCACCGGCGATGCGAATGGAGCGGCTGACCACGATCCCACCCAGCGAGATGACAGCGACCTCTGTGGTGCCGCCGCCGATGTCCACGATCAAGCTGCCCAGCGAGTCGGTGACGGGCAGGCCGGCACCGATGGCCGCTGCCATCGGCTCCTCGACCAAGAATGCCTCGCGGGCTCCTGCATTGATCGCCGCGTCATGTACCGCCCTCTTTTCCACCTCTGTCACGCCACTGGGAATGCCGATGACGACGCGGGGCCGCGAAAAGATGGCGGGAGACCTCTGCTGCGCCTTGTTGATGAAATAGTGCAGCATCCGCTCCGTTACTTCAAAGTCAGAGATGACGCCATCACGCAGCGGGCGAATGGCGATGATATTGGCAGGCGTGCGCCCCACCATCTCCTTGGCTTCCGCGCCGATAGCCAGCACTCGCTTGCTTCGCTTCTCGATCGCGACAACTGAAGGCTCGTGGATGACGATACCCTGACCGCGGACCGAGACAAGTGTCGTGGCCGTACCTAGATCAATGCCAATGTCGCGAGAGAAAAGGCCCGAAAACGAGCTACGTCTTCCCAGCACGTGATATTCCTCTCCACCTTTGCGGGTAAAGGATCAGCTACAAGAGGCGATCGTCCCTCATTACTTGTCCTCTTCTGCCGCTTTCTCTTCCTTGCCGATAACGGTCGGTGCAGCCTCTTCCACAACCTCTTCGACCTCTTCACGGCCAAGCGGGGCAATGGTAACGAGGGTCTCGTCGGGATCGATAAGCAACGTCAGCTTGTCGCTCACCTTCAGATCAGCGACGGTGATCGAGTCGTGCACCGCGGCCAGGCCACTGATATCCACGGCGATTTCCGGGATCAGATCGCCAGGCAGGCATTCGACCTCGATGCTGTCCAGATTGTGCACGAGGATGCCCAGACCCATATCCACGGCAGGGGACTTGCCGACGAGCACGATCGGGATCTCGGTGGTGATCTTTTCCGTCATGGAGACTTCGTACAGATCAGCATGCAGCAGAGCGCCGGTAATGGCGTCACGCTGGCTGTCACGCACGAGAACATTGTGCGGTTCGCTGCTCTCACCGACATAGACCCTGACGAGTTGCGTGCTACCCGCCTGCCGTAGGACTTGCTCGAGTTCACGGCGCGGGATTGAGACGGAAGTGGGCAAAGTGTGTCGCCCGTAGATAACAGCCGGGATGAGGTCCTGTTGTCGCAGCTGTTTGACCCGTTTCCCCTTGATATGCCGCTCCAATGCGTTAAGCGCGAGTTCTGTCATGATTTGAGCACTTCTCCTTCTGCTTTTCTGCCGAGATTCCGCCTGAGTCTTCCCAAGGTCATGCGGAGTCATTGTACCTTGGATACTTGATTCTGTCAATCGCAATGGGTATCATACATCATTGACAATATCCTGTCAAATCTCGGCGCTTCTGAGTTGCCGCCCGCAGTGATGTGTGCTAACATGAGCGAATGGAGGCTCGATGATCACCCGTCGTCATCGCTGGATGATATCTAGCGCATCCCTTTTCGTTGTGGCCCTTCTGTTGATGATCAACGCTATTGGCTGTGAGACGACCAAGAGGGTCGTTCTCCGCGTGGATGGTGAGGAAAGGATCGTCGAAACGTCGGCGGGCACAGTGCGTGATCTCTTGCGCGAAGAGGGAATCACGTTAGACGAGTGGGATCGGGTGGAGCCGCCGAGCTGGAGCGAGCTGCCGCGCAGCGCCACTGTAGTGGTCACCCGCGTGCGTGAGGAGAAGGAGCGCACGTCGCTCCCTTTTGCGCGGCAAGTGGTGAAGGACGAGGCTCTGCCGGAAGGGCAGACGCGGCTCTTGCAGTCTGGCAAAGCGGGCACGCTCGAATATACCTATCGCGTCAGCTTTGATGGCGCGCAACCGTTGGACCGTCGTCTCATCTCGCGGCAGGTGATCACTGAGCCGCAGCCCGAGATCGTGGCGGTAGG
>JAIOAV010000084.1 GCA_019873665.1 Chloroflexota bacterium | reverse complement strand
CGATCACCGATAATGCGTTTGTGTCTATCTACTTTCTCGACAGTGCTGGGCAGCGCCATGACTTTCGCGAGAACAAGCGGCGCTCTCTATCGCGGCAGAACTATGTCGCTTATTTCAGCGGCACGATCGCCGGGCAGCTTCTTCCTGATGGCGACTATACCTGCGTCGTCGAGGCAACGACGGAGGACGGGCGCACCCAGCGTGTGGAGCGCCCGTTGACGATCCGCGGCGGCGACCCGGAGCGCATCGAGATTCGCAACCTGGTCATCGCGCCGAACAGCTTTACCCCGAATCGCGATGGCATCACCGATCGCGTAACGATCGGCTATTATCTCACGAAGGAAGCCGCCCGCGTCGAGGTCTATCTGACTGATGCCGAGGGGAATCGCTATCCCGTGCCGGAAGATGCGATCCGCAAGCCTGGGGCCATTGGCAATCATGAGCACGATTACGACGCCGGCGTGGATCGTGGCGCGCCGCCGCCGCCAGCGGGGACTTATACCGTCTGGGTAGTCGCTGAGGATGCCGTCGGCAATCGCGATGTGCAGACCGGCACGCTCACCATCGAACTCGGGGGCGTGCCCCTTGTCAGTATCGTCAATCGCGCCGCGAAATGGTCCACTACGGTGGTGCCTCTGGGGGAGACGTTGTACTTTACCTGCACCGTCGAGAACGTGGGCACAGTCCCCGTGCGCACCAAAGGCCCGCCCCCTGGCACCGTCTATACAACCAGTGAGAACTTTAACAGCAAGAGCCTGACGTTAGGCAAAGAGCTGGGAGATGACTTTTACGAGGAGCCCGGCATCTTTCGCGTCGGCGTTGACTTTGAGGGAAACACGAGCGGTCGTCCCTATCCCTTCCGTTGGCAGTTGGGCCATGATGAAGAACTCACCCTCATTGACGGGGAACGCTATCTCATGCCGGGGCAAACGGTTACCGTCTACGGTGGGGTGACGATCGTGGACAAGATGACCAAGATCGCGCCCTACTTCTGGCTCGGCCTCTTGCACGAGCAGGTGCGCTGGGTGGAAGAGAACGTGCAACGCACTCAGATCTCGGTCGGCTTTTGAGTGGATGCCCTGGTCGGCAGGAGGGAGCGCGTTCCCTCCTGCCGATTTGCTCTCGTTGTGCAGGATCTCCTTTGGGTGAGGTAGCTCTTTGGACCTGTCAATCGTCACCGTCAGTTACGACGTCAGCGCGCTTCTGTTCGCTTGCCTCTCATCCGTCTATCAGAGCCTGGCGCAGACCCCGCTTGCCGCTGAGGTATGGGTGATTGACAACGCCTCACGCGATGACAGCGTGGCGATGGTGCGCCGCGATTTCCCGCAAGCGCATTTGATCACAAACCAGGAAAACAAGGGTTTTGCTGCCGCCACGAACCAGGGGTTGCAGCAGAGTGAGGGGCGCTATCTGCTCCTGCTCAACCCGGATACGCAGGTATTGGATAACGCGCTGGCCACGCTTGTGGCTTTTATGGAGGCGCACCCCACGGCGGGCGCAGCAGGCGCCCGCTTGTTGCACGGCGATGGGAGCTTTCAGCACTCGGCCTTTCGTTTCCCCACCCTGCTCCAGATCTTTTTTGATTTCTTCCCGCTGCACCATCGCCTGCTGGACTCGCCCCTGAACGGCCGCTACTCGCGCCGGCTCTACGCAGCGGGTAATCCCTTCCCCATTGATCATCCGTTGGGCGCGGCAATGATGGTGCGCCGTGAGGCAATGGATCGAGTTGGGACGCTGGATGAGCGTTTCTTCATGTATTGCGAAGAGATTGACTGGGCGATGCGCATCCGCCGCGCTGGGTGGCACATATTCTGCGTGCCTCAGGCGCGCATCATCCATCATGTGGGCCGGAGCACGCAGCAGTTCCGCGATCAGATGTTTGTCGCGCTCTGGCGCAGCCGCTACCTGCTCTTTGCCAAGCACTACAGCCCAACCTTCCGCCGATTGGCCCGCACATTGGTGTATCTGGGATTGCGCCAGGAAAGAGCGCGACTCAAACGCCTTGGCCTTTCCCCCACCGAGATGGAGACAAGGCAGCGCGCCTTTGCGGCGGTCTGGCAGATTTGGGCGCAGGAGATCCGATGATGCCGGAGTTAACGGTGGTGATCCTCACCAAGAACGAAGAGCAGAATATCGTCGCCTGCCTGGAGAGCGTCGCTTGGGCGGATCGGCGGGTGATTGTTGATTGCCATAGCGAGGACGCAACGGTCTCATTGGCGGCCAAAATGAACGCGCAAGTGCTAGTCCACACATTCCGCAACTTTGCCGACCAACGCAACTATGCACTCGCCGCGGTGCAAAGCGACTGGATCTTTTTCGTGGACGCTGACGAGCGCGCCACGCCCGGGTTGGCTGCAGAGGTGCGTCGGGTCATCGAAGATTCGACGGTGAATGGCTGGTGGGTGCCGCGTCGCAATTACATCTGGGGCCGCTGGATCCGCCACGCCGGCTGGTCGCCGGACTATCAGTTGCGGCTGTTGCGCCACGGCTGCGCCCGCTATGATCCGGAGCGACAGGTCCACGAGGTGGTGCTGCTGGATGGCCGCGCGGGGCATCTGCAGAACCCGCTGATCCACTATAATTATCAGACGATTGGCCAGTTCATTCACAAGCAACGCCAGTATAGCGAATTGGAAGTGGAGGTCTTGTGGCAGCAGGGGGAGCAGCTCCGTTGGCGCAAGTTCGTCTCACAGCCGTGGCGTGAGTTCTGGCGTCGCTATGTTACGCTGCAGGGGTACAAGGATGGCACTTATGGGCTGTTGCTCAGCGCGCTGCTAGGCTACTATCGCTTTCGCGTGTATGTCCGGCTCTGGCAGCGCCATCGGCAGCATACCGTATGATTATATCGAGTGCGCGCGCCGCAGCACGCAAAAAGAGCCAGGGGCGCACCCCTGGCTCTTTTTGCAACTCTGGCTAGAGCTCCGGCTCCAGAATGCCATAGTTCCCCTCTTTGCGCCGATAGACCACGTTTATCGTGTTGCTATTGGCGTTCATAAAGACGAAAAAGTCGTGACCCAGCAGCTCCATCTGTTCGATGGCCTCCTCTTCGGTCATCGGCTGCGCCACGAAACGCTTCCGGCGCGCGATCACCGGCGCCACCTCCTCCACCGGTTCCTGTACTGGCAACGGCTCCCCTTGTGGGCGCGCCTGGCTGTGATACGTGCGCCCTTTGTAACGGGCGATCTGCCGGTAGATCTTGTCAAGAACCGCGTCAATAGAGGCAAACACATCGGCATTGCGCTCTTCCGCGCGCAGGATCGTGCCGTTGCTGCGCAATGTTACCTGCACGACATGGCGGTCATTCGCGCTGCGCGTTGTTTGCCTGCTAAGTTCAACTTGCCCTTCCGTCAGCGTCGGTAGATAACGGTCCAGCTTACCGATCTTTTTCTCCACATAGTTCCGCAATGTATCAGTGATCTCGATATTGCGTCCCACGATGTTCAGTTCCATCTCAAGACCCCTTTCATGCAAGTAACTAGGCCCTTCCCGTGAGGAGCATGCCCAGAAGGCTACCATGCCGTGGCTTCATTGTAGTGTGTTTCCGGGTGCCTGTCAATAGCGTGTAACATCCGTTCCAGGGCGAGCGCATTTGACAGAATAGAGATATTTGATTTTTCCCCTCTTTTAGTGTAAACTATTATTAGCGTGTGTAGTGAACATGTCGCAATGTTCACGAAAGGAGATTTGACTCAGATGGCAGAGTCGGCTAAGGAAAAAGCGTTGGAGACCACGCTTGCCCAGCTCAAGAAACGATATGGGGAAGGCGCCGTGATGAAGTTGGGAGAGACCACCAGCCTGAATGTCGAGGCGATCCCAACTGGCTCGATCTCCCTGGATATCGCACTGGGAATTGGCGGCATCCCCCGTGGTCGCATTACCGAGATCTATGGCCCCGAGTCGTCTGGCAAGACGACGCTGGCGCAGCACATCATCGCCGAAGCGCAGAAACTGGGAGGCGTCGCCGCGTTCATTGATGTCGAGCATGCGTTGGACCCCGGATATGCTGCGCGTTGCGGCGTCAAAGTGGAGGATCTCTATATCTCGCAGCCTGACACTGGCGAGCAAGCTCTGGAGATCGCCGAGGCGCTGGTGCGCAGCGGCTCGGTGGATGTCATCGTCATCGACTCGGTGGCTGCATTGGTTCCCAGGGCCGAAATCGAAGGCGAGATGGGCGACGCCCACATGGGACTGCAAGCGCGCCTGATGTCCCAGGCGCTGCGCAAGCTTGTCGGCGCCATCAAGCGCTCCAACACAGCGGTCATTTTTACGAACCAGTTACGCATGAAGATCGGCGTGCTCTTTGGCAATCCGGAGACAACCACCGGCGGAAACGCTCTCAAGTTCTATGCTGCCGTCCGCCTCGATATGCGCCGTCTGGATAGCATCAAGCAGGGCGGGGAGATCATCGGAAATCGCACGCGCGTTACAGTGAAAAAGAACAAGGTCGCGCCGCCTTTCAAGCGCACCGAGTTCGATATCATGTACAACGAGGGCATCTCACGCGAGGGTGATCTGCTGGATGTCGGTACCGAGTTGGGCATCATCAGTAAGCGCGGCGCCTACTATTCCTACAACGACTTGCGTCTCGGTCAGGGCCGTGAAAGCGCCAAGAGCTTTCTGAAAGAAAACCCCGAGATCAGCCGAGAGATCGAAATGCGTGTCAGGCAGGAGGCGTTGCTGCATCCGACAGTGCTGTCCACCGCTGCAGACGAAGGTGACGGAGACGAGGAAACGGATCTATCCGACGAATAGACCAACAATGTAACAGGGAGAGATCGCCAAACGACACCATTGCCAAGTAGATTCATGCCATTCACCACAGCTGAGCTTTAGGGGTCGAGTAACTGAAAGAGCGATAGGCTTTTGGCTTGATCACCTAAGGGAGCATGCCTGTGCCCTGTAAAACGCTGCTCGAGTTGCATCTTTTCTGGAGACTGACGAGGCCGCCCCGTATCAAGTGGTAGCAGCCGCATCAACTCCAGCATGGTTTGCTTTGGCTCAAACCCGGATGCAACGGGCGTCATCAGTAGCAAAGCTGTGGTTCTGCACCACAGCTTTTTGCTTTCTCAGTGGCGTTCAACCTCGATCTGTGATATAATGGGACAATGAGGTTGAATTCGGAATGTGCAAGCATGAAAACGATTACCAAGATCACGCGGCAGCAGAGAAAGGAGGATAGACTCAATATCTTTCTAGACGGGGGCTATGCGTTCAGTCTCCATGTCTCGATAGCGGCCCCCTTGCAGGTGGGACAGACGCTATCGGAGGAGGAATGCCAACGCCTCGTGGCGCGGGATGCTGCGCAGCAGGCGTATGAGCAGGCTCTCCATTACCTGAAGTATCGCCCGCGCAGTGCAGCTGAAGTGGCGAGCTACCTGCGCGACAAAAAGGTGACGGACGAGGCGATCCAGGACGTGTTGGCCAGACTCCGGGAGCGGAGATGGGTTGATGATGCCGCTTTCGCTGCGTTCTGGGTAGAGAACCGCGAATTGTTCAGACCTCGTAGTCGCCATGCGCTACGTGCGGAATTACGGCAAAAAGGTATCAGCGATCAGGTCATCGAGGCGAGCTTGGAGGACGTGGACGAGCTGGCAAGTGCTTATGAGGCGGCAAAAGGACGCGCCGCAAGGCTTGCTCGTCTTGATTACCAGACCTTTCGACGTCGGCTGGGCGGTTTCCTGCAGCGTCGTGGCTTTGGCTATGAAGAGATCAAGGAGACAGTCGAGAGGCTCTGGCGCGAGTATGGCAGCGAGCGCGATGGCGCTCGACATGAGTAAGCACCCTTTGGTCCCAGCACCAAAGATGAAATATGAGTTGAGGAAAAGGTGAGATGTTGGAAAATGTAATCCCTATCGTCATCGGCCTCGTCGTTGGGTTGGCCTTGGGCGGGGCGATGGGATATACGCTATATCGGTATTTGGCAGCCAAGAAGATCAAGGCCATTGAGGCGCAAGCAGAGCAACTCCTAAACGATGCCCGAACAAGGCAAAAAGAGATCGAACTGGAGGCCAAGGATGTCGCGCTCAAGTTGCGAGAGGAAGCAGAGGCCGACATCAAGAATCGCCGCCAGGAGATCCAAAAACAGGAACAGCGGCTCCAGGCGCGCCGGGAAAACCTCGATCGGCGCATGGACAATCTGGAGAACCGCGAGCGCAAGATTGCGGCCAGGGAGAAGGAGCTGGAGCGAGAAGAATCCCGCCTCGGCGAACTGGTAGGAGAGCAGCTGCGCGAGCTGGAACGCATTTCTGGCTTGTCGGAAGATCAGGCCAAAGAGCTCCTTCTGGAACGGATCCGCAGTGAGGTGCGTCACGATGCGGCGCGCGTGATCCGTGAAGTGGAGGCTCAGGCCAAAGAGGAGGCCGATCGCAAGGCGCGGGAGATCATCACGCTGGCGATCCAGCGTGTAGCCTCGGATCAGGTCTCGGAGGCCACGGTGTCCAGTGTGGCGTTGCCCAATGATGAGATGAAAGGCCGGATCATCGGACGTGGAGGGCGGAATATCCGCACGATCGAGAACATGACCGGCGTTGATCTCGTCGTGGACGACACGCCGGAGGCGGTGATCATCTCCAGCTTTGATCCGGTGCGACGCGAAGTGGCGCGAGTGGCTCTGAGCAAGCTCATTTTGGATGGGCGTATCCATCCGGGCCGCATCGAAAAGATCGTGGAAAAGGCGCAGCAGGAAGTGGAGGCGATCATTCGCGAGGAGGGCGAGCGTGCCGCCTACGAGACCGGTGTGCACGGTCTCCATCCAGAGCTCGTCAAGCTGCTTGGTCAGCTCAAGTTCCGCACCAGTTACGGTCAGAACTGTCTCCAGCACTCCATGGAGACAGCGTATCTCGCCGGCATTATGGCGGCAGAAGTGGGAGCAGACGTGCCGCTGGCGAGAGAGGCGGGCCTTTTGCATGATATCGGCAAGGCGGTGGATCACCAGGTAGATGGCCCGCACGCGCTGATCGGCGCGGATGTGGCAAAGCGGTTGGGCGTTTCCGATGCCGTCGTGAATGCCATCGCGGCGCATCATGCCGAAGAGGAGTACCGCTCGCTAGAAGCGATTCTCGTGCAGGCAGCGGACGCTATCTCGGGTGCGCGTCCCGGTGCGCGCCGCGAGACTCTGGAGAATTATATCCGGCGGGTGAAGGCACTGGAAAGCATCGCTCACTCCTTTGACGGGGTCGATCAGGCGTTCGCCATTCAGGCCGGGCGCGAAGTGCGCATCATCGTCAAGCCAGAGAATATCAGCGATGCAGACTCGACCCTGTTGGCAAGAGATATTGCCAAGAAAATCGAAGAGAGCCTGGAATACCCTGGACAGATCAAAGTAACGGTCATCCGTGAAACCAGAGCCGTGGATTTCGCCAAATAGTGCAAGTGGGCCTCATGGCGCTGAGAATGAGGCCCACTTGTACCAACGCAGAGGAGGCATGAGCGATGGATGTCCTCAAAGTGTCCGCCAAGTCCAGATCAACAGCTGTTGCAGGAGCTATTGCGGGGGTAATTCGAGAGATCGGGCATGCCGAGGTTCAGGCGATTGGCGCGGGCGCAGTAAACCAGGCGATCAAGGCGATTGCCATTGCGCGCGGCTATCTGGCTGAAGACGGGATTGACATCGTCTGCGTCCCATCGTTCACCGAAGTCAGCATCTTGGACCAGGAACGAACTGCCGTGAAACTGGTGGTTGAAAAGCGGTAGATGAGCCGAGTTGATTTGCACGTACACACAACAGCCTCCGATGGGCAGTTCACGCCGAGAGAGGTTGTGCAAATGGCGCTCGGGTTGCATCTACGAGTGATCGCAATCGCGGATCACGACTCAACTGATGGTGTGGCCGAGGCTGAGGAGTCGGCGCGTGGTACGCCGTTGGAGGTAGTGCCGGCGGTCGAGATCAACGTGGACTATGGGCGGCTTGAGCTGCATATCCTCGGCTACTATCTGGACCCGACGTCGGCGGAGCTTCAGGCGGCTCTGGCGCAGCTCCGTGCCGGCCGGCAGGATCGCGCGCGCCAGATGGTCGAGCGGTTGGCGCATCTGGGTATGCCACTATCATGGGAACGGGTCGCAGCCATCGCTGGCGAGGGGACGGCGATCGGCCGGCCACATGTGGCGCAGGCGCTGCTGGAGCGCGGGTATGTCGGCTCCATCCAAGAAGCCTTCACCTCCTATATCGGCCATGGCGGCCCAGCTTATGTGGAACGCTTCAAGCTGTCGCCGGAAGAGGCGATCTCTCTTGTGCGCCGGGCACGCGGCGTGCCAGTGCTTGCGCACCCGCTGATGCTTATGGATGTGGTGCCACAACTTGTGCGCCAGGGCCTGGTGGGGATAGAGGTCTATTACACGGGTTATGCAGACGAGGAGCGAGCGCTTTTGCTGGGTGTCGCAGAGAAGTATGGACTGCTGGTAACGGGCGGCAGCGACTTTCATGGCGCAGACGTCTTGCCGGACAGTCAGCTCGGTGGCGTGGATGTGCCATGGACGGTGGTGAAAAACCTCAAGACGTGCCACCGGCGATTGTTTCCTTCCGCATAGCCGAAGGGCCAGCTGGAGTGGAAAGGCGGGCAGAAGCGCATGCGCTTCTGCCCGCCTTTAGTTCTCTTTTGCCGAAGCCTATCACGCCGGACGGGATCAGGGCATGACTAGCGTTTCTCGCCGCCCTGATGTGACCGGCCGCCGGAGGCGCTACGCCGGCGCCGTCGGCGCCGCGATTTGCCGGAAGGACGTGACGCTGGCTCCGCGGCAGGTGGTGGGATCTCCTCTGGCTCCTCGATCTCCACAGGCTCCTCCGGCGCTGGGCGCTCTATCATAGTGGTGGTGATGGGTGCTACGCCTTCGGGGGACCACGCCACCTCCGTCGTAACGCCGCTCTCCAACTCGATCGTCAACGACTGCTTGATCACATTGGGCCCCAGTACCTTTGCCTTGCCATGAGGAGTGTCAATGATCTCGCCAGGTTTTGGCATCTTGCGCTTGGCTTCCTCGTAAAAGTCGTCCTCGTAAGAAAGGCAACAGAGGAGACGTCCGCATAGTCCGGATATCTCCATTGGGCTGAGTGGCAGGTCCTGCTGCTTGGCCATCTTGATGGAGACCGGCATGAACTCGGTGAGATGTGTGATACAGCAAAGGCGACGGCCACAGGGGCCAAGCCCGCCGATCAGTTTGGCTTCGTCCCGCACTCCGATCTGGCGCAGCTCGATGCGCGCACGAAAGAGGCGCGCCAGGTCGCGCACCAGGTCCCGAAAGTCCACCCTTTTTTCAGCAGTGAAGAAGAATACCAACGAGCTGCCATCAAAGCTATATTCCGCCCCCACGATCTTCATGGGTAGATTATGCTCGAGCACTTTCTGGCGACAACGTGCCACTGCTGCGCTTTCGCGCATCCGGTAGTACTCACGCGAGATTAGATCCTCGTTCGTCGCTCGTCGCATGACCGGCTTGAGCTCCCCTGCTATCTCGGCCTCCGAGACCTCATGGCGACCCAGAACGACCTGGCCCAGCTCGAGACCGCGCGCTGTTTCCACCACCACATGATCCCCTACTTGGATGTCGCCGGCATCTTGTGGGGAAAAGTAGTATATCTTGGCCGCTTCCTTGAAACGCACACCTATCACTTCAGGCATATCCGCACAACTTTCCTAGTCTCATTCAGAATGGAGAGATGCTTGTCTCCGCGGGCGCATCTCCCGCCTCAGCCCTAACGGCCGCGGATGGGTGCGGAGTCTCTAGCACGAGAGCCTCCACGGCCAGACGCACGTTGGCATTCTTGTCCAGGTCGGATCGAATTCGCTGGATGAGCCGGATGAACCGCCGTACATCCGTCGCTTCATAGGCTGGCGCATCTCGCTGTAGCGCCGCCATTTGATCCAGATTCACCACCAACTCCGGGCAGCCCATCTGTACTAGGAGCAAATCTCGCCACCACAACAGCCACAAATCGAGCAGTTCGCGCGCCGCTGTGGCATCCTTTGCTGCCTCTTGGGCAAAATCCATCCGGGGCACGATGCCCTGCCGCGCCACATTGCGCAGAGCGTTCAGCCGGTTGCCGCGCTCCGCAAGTTGCCCCCTCTGCTGGGCGAGCTCCAATGCCCAGCCGATTCGCCCCTGCGAAAGGCGTGCGATCAGCTCGGCTTCGTCGGGCGCGAGCTTCTCCTGGCGCAGGATGGCGACCACCTTGTCTGTGGACAAGGGCCGGAGATGCAACACACGACAGCGGGAGACCACTGTTGGCAAGAGGGCTGCCACATCCGTCGCCGTAAGGATCAAGATCACTTGTGGCGGCGGCTCTTCCAATGTCTTGAGGAGAGCATTGGCCGCTTCGGGCGTAGCCTTGGCGAAATCCGTCAGGATAAAGACGCGCCACGCACCCTCGTAAGGAGAGAGTGCTGCCTCGCGTTGCAGCTCGCGCACCTGCGCGAGCTTGAGCGCGTTCTCCTCGGGCTCGATCAGACGCACATCCGGGTGGATGCCGCGTGCCACCTTGGCGCAGGATACACAGACGCCACAGGGCGGATCATCGTGCGCACAATTCACCGCTGCCGCCAACTGCAACGCCAGCGTCGTCTTGCCGATATTGGGCGGCCCCACCAAAAGGTACGCCTGGGATAGCCGTCCGTCCGCCATGCTCTGCTGCAAGAATCGGACGACGGGCTCGTGCCCATGAACTTGCCACATTGACTGCGCTCCCGCCTCTACCTAGTATCCGTCATTTTACCATAAGACGTGAATTCATACAAACAAGGTCCTCATTCACGTATCAGCTACGTTCGGCAGCCGCGTTGTGCGTTCCCTGCCCCTCGCCGGTGGCGGGCTTGTTGCAGACATAGAGGATGTGCGGGTAGGGATAGCCCTCATCCAGGCGCTGCATGGTGGTCACAAATCCCACCAGCCCAAGCAGCGCATGCAGGATTGCCGCATCCAGGCAGTAGAACGGGAGGTTGCCGTTGCGTAGGAAGTCGTGGATGTAGTTCCAGATGTACTTGGACACGGGCGACTTGGTCACATCCTTGATCAACAGAGATCCGCCGGGCAGCAACCCCTCGTAGCACTTTTTGAGGAGCGGGATCTGCCGGTCGTGCGGGATATGGTGCAGCACATCGTTCATGATGATGCAATTCGCAGGCACAAAGGCGACCTTGTGGATGTCGCCTACCAGGAACTCCAGGTTGGATAGCCCGCCTATGGCGCGCCGGGCTACTTCCACGCGATGTGCCATTTGCTCGATGCCGATGACTCGTCGCTGTGCCGAGTCCATCGCCAGAAGATGCGACAGCGCGCCAAAGCCGCATCCCAGGTCCAGCACGATCCCCTCCTTCGGCACGCGTTGGATTACCTCTTCGAACGGACAAATGCGCAGGCGCAGCTCCTGCTCCCATCGTGTCGCCCATCCCGCCCGGCGGTAACCAGCCATCAGCGCCCGGGCCTGAGCTTCCGCCGGCCAACGGCGCAGCAAGCCCGCCCGTAGCTTGCGCCATGGTTGTCGCAGGGCCTGTGCCACGCTCACCCCTTTCACTCCTTGCATGTCCTCAGGATCGGTCATCCGCCATCTGGATCGCGCCCAGCTCGATGGCATCGCGGCCATTGCGCAACAGGAGACGCTGGCCGGTCTCCGGGTCGTAGAGGCCCACCTGCAATGTAAGCGACATCGCCTTTGTCGGCGTATCCATCGGCAGGAATAGGCCGTGTCGGTCTGACACTTCTTCGCCCGATTGCCAGGTGAACGTGGGGCGCGCCTCCGCGCCTGGAACGCCGTCGTGCTGCGCGAGCGGACGCTGGCCGTCTGTGAGATGCACAAACACCTTGTAACCGGTTGGTATCGGCTGTTCCGTCTCCCAGGTGAGCGAAACGGCGCACACACCTGAGGCATCGAGCGCTGGGGTCCACTGTGCGCTCTTGAGGCGAATGCCGTTCACAAAGCGATCATCGCGGGTCGCGCCGGTCCAGACTGCCGGCGGCACGGCGTATGCCAGATACAGGGTATCTCCTTGCCATTCGCCACCTGCCGGGTATAGGTTCTCGTCCAGCCAGCTTTTCAGCGCCGCATTCGGGCCAAAACTCCCCTGGTAGAGCACAAACCAAAGGCGACGATATCGCGCCGTGTGCTCCTCGATGCGTCGTATGATCTGTGGCATCGGCTCGATGATCGGTTCCCACCGCATGGCATAACGCCAGACGGGATCATCCGCCTGGCGCATGTTCTCGTACCACCCTGCTTTCGCCAACACGTTGAAGAAGATGAGGTCATCCGACCCGGCGTGCGCCGTCAGGTAGCGGTAGTCAGCCGTCGGATCGAAGGGGTCCACCACCTCCAGCGTCTTTTCATAGACGAAACGGGTACTCGTTGGCCAGTAGGCGGCGACCAGCAGCAGCGCGGCAGCCGGCAACAGCGGCCACCAGCGTGCCGCCAGACGATCCAGCGCCCACGCCAGCGCCAAGCCAAAAAACACGGTGGCCGGGACGAGATGCCGCACCTGAAACCAGCGCGATGCCTGCGCCCCATAGGCGATGGCGACGAGCGAGAGGCCCGCCGTGAACAGCGGCAGGAGCAGCTTTTCGCTCTCGCGCCGATCTGACCGAATCACGCCGCAGACCACCCCCGTCACAAGCAGCGCGGCCAGGAGAAGCGCTGCCCAGGCGCTTGTGCCGTAGGTGAACGCGAATCCACGTAACGTGGGCCACAGAAACGCCAGCGTGCCAGAGATCGGGTCTGAGCTGGCTGTCATGCCTGTAGAGAGACGGGATTGGAGTGTGCCCTGCGCCAACCATAGCCATGGCAGATAGCCAGCGGCGACGGCTAGGCCGGTGCCTACCAGCCGCGGCAGAAGACGAGGCCGCCGCCACACCGCATACGCCCACAGTCCGAGGAGCACCCATACCGTGTGATAAAAAGTGTATAGCCCCGCCAGCGCGCTGATGACGATCCCTAGGTCATTCCGCCAATCAGGACGCTCCTCGTTGCGCAACATGAACCATGTGGCGGCGAGCAACGGCAGGGGAGCCAACGCATACATGCGGATAACCTGCTCATAGTAGACCAACAGCGGCCAGACGGCGCCGAACGCCGCCGCGATCATGCCCACGCGGGGGCGCCCGGACCATTTCTGGCCGACAATGTAAAAAAGGGGGACCGCGAGTGCCCCAGAGACCACCGAGAGGGAGCGCAGAATGAGCGTGCTCTTGCCAAGTGCCAGCCACAGCTTTAGCAAGGCCACATAGAGAGGGGGATGCCATTCTGCTGCAGCCACCTGCCACAGCTCGCGCCAGGGGAGGCTGGCGTGTGCCAGCGACCACCCCTCATCCCAGCGTAGGACCGGCTCGGTCAAGCGGTGCAGGCGCAGGGCTAGAGCGACGGCCATCCAGAACGCAACCATCAGCAGCGGCTGGCGCGTGGTCTCCTGCCAGATCTTGCTGACTCCATTGCGTATGCGCATATGCTACATCCTGCGCTGCGCGGACCGCGAACTTGTCACCAGCAGCGTGCTCAGGATGGCGATGATGACCAGCAGGATCACTGCCAACGCCGCCAGACCCCGCGTGGTGTTCAGCTCGTTCGCGACAGACTGCAGCAAAGGCACACGAGTGGGTGTGGCAGTGGATGTCGGCGTCAATGTGATCGTGGGCGTCGAGGTGAACGTCGGCGTTGATGTGAATGTCGGTGTGCTGGTCGGCGTGTGCGTGGCGGTAGAGGTTGGTGTGGAGGTGAAAGTCGGCGTATAGGTCGCGGTAGGCGTATCCGTCGGCGTTGGCGTATTCGTCGCGGTGGGCGTATCAGTGGGCGTCGCGGTTGCCGTCGGCGTGCCGGTATAGGTTGGTGTGCTCGTTGGGCGCGGCGTATTCGTCGGCGGCGGCGCGGCGATGATCAGACTGGCATCGTCCAGATAGACGTTATTGTCCTGGCTGCGATAGTCGGGATAGCTGTACACAAAGCACGTTACCACCGAATGCCGCGCCACTGCTTCTACCTGGAAGTGATGCCAGTCATCATAGGCGTTTTGTTCCTCGGACCAGACGATATTCGGGCTGAACGCATCGGTTCCGCCGGTGGGGTCAATGCCGATGCGAAAGTGCATGGGCGAGGGGTCACCAGAGGTCGCGCCACCGCAGTTCCCTTTGGACTCGTTGTCGCATGACCAGGTCATGCCCCACATCTCAAAGCGGAGACGGGCGCCCACCGGGATGTTGCCGACTTGTTGAAAGACACCCGCCTGAAAGTTGCCAAAGCTGTGGAAGAATTGCTGTGCCAACTCGCCCGAACGGACGCGATTCCCCGGATAGTCATGGCGGAAAGCGGCCTTGTATTCGGGTTGGAAACGATATCCCTGTGAGACCTCTTCCGGAGAGCCTTGGACCCACCATGCCTGCCAACCTGCAGCGATGCGCATGTTCTCCTTGCCCGGTATGGCGATGTATGGGTCCTCAAAGCTGGGGTTCTGTAGCAGATTGTTTCCTTGTGCGACGGCAAGTGGCGGTAACGCCAGAAGCACGACAAAGGCGGCGCACACGAGCACAAGATGGGATGGCAGCTTCAGCCCACTATGCATACGCTCTCCTTGGCATTGTGACCCAGACATGTGGGTAGATTTGGCGCAATTTTATCGGGAATGGCGAATTAGTCAAACGCGTTGCGATGCGCGTCAGGAGCCAAATCTCCTTTGGCCCATAGTCAAACGATCGCCAGAATCTCGCTGCTGGGTGCGAATTGAGTTATCTCGGCGACATGTGAAAGAAGGGGCTGCTTGCAGTCGCCGCCCCCTTGATGGCCCTCGTCCTATTGGGATGACCCGGTCTCTCGATGCTGCTGTGGCCGACTTGCTCACGAGCCGCCGTTTTCCTCCGCTTTGGGCTCCGCATCCGCTGCCTGCGCGGACAGTTTGCGGCGTGTGATGTGATGGGATAATGTCGCCAGTTCCACCGCGAGATCCTCGTTCTTGACGAGGACGCTTTCCGGCAATTCGAGCTTGCAGGGAGCAAAGTTCCAGATGACCTGAATCCCACCCTCGACCATCATGTTCGCCACCTCCTGCGCAGCCTCTGCGGGCACGGTGATGATCCCCATGAGGATATTGAGCCTCCGCACCACATCGGTCAGTCTGGAGACTGGCTGAACTACCCGCTCTCCCACCAACTGGCCGAACTTGCTGGGGTCATTGTCAAAGAGCGCCACGATCTGCAAGCCATAGCGGCGAAAACCGGGATAGAGCGCTAGAGCGCGGCCCAGGTTGCCGATCCCCACCAGGACGGCCTCCTTGTCGTTCACCAGGCCCAGGAACTCTTCCAAGAGCGCGGCTAGCGACCTCGCCTCATAGCCGACGCCGGGGCGTCCATATTCGGCAAGATAACTCAAGTCCTTGCGCACCTGAGATCCCGGCACGTCGGCGCTTTGGCCCAGCTCCTCGGAAGAGATGTACTCTACGCCTTCTTCGATAGCCTGACGCAGACGACGGTAGTAGATCGGGAGGCGATGCAGGCTCGGTCTGGCGATTCCCGTTTTGCGGCTCACTACTTGCCCTCCAGATTCCAGAGTGACAGATTCGTTCTTTTTCGCACAAAGGATAGCACTCTGCGATGAGGATGTCAAATCTCCGTGGCGGGAAGCGATGTGCCATGTGCGCGGCGCTTGACACAACCGCTCGTCTGCGTACAGTTCAGTCGTACGACACCATGAGACAACAGGAGGCTGGAGTGGACAAGATTCGCTTTGGCGTGGTGCGGATCAACCACGGCCACATCTACACCCAAGTGGAGGCATTGCTCCGGGCGGGGGCTGAATGCGTGGGCTTTTACGCACCGGAGGATGATCTGGCGGCGCAGTTCGCGGCTCGCTATCCCCAGATCCCGCGGGTTGATACGGCGGCGCGGATACTGGAAGACGAATCGGTCGCCTTGATCACCACATCGGCGGTCCCGAATGAGCGTGGGCCACTGGGCATCGCTGCCATGCGCCACGGCAAAGATTTCCTCACCGACAAGCCAGGTTTCACCACGCTGGCGCAACTGGCAGAGGCGCGGCGCGTGCAGGTGGAGACCGGGCGCTTCTACGCCATCTACTTTGGGCGCTTTGATAGCCGCGCCACCCTCAAGGCAGGCGAGCTGGTGCACGCCGGTGCGATCGGCCAAGTGGTGCAGTTCACAGGGCTGGGACCGCACCGTGCGGGCCTCGCCAGTCGCGCCGACTGGTTCTTTGTCCGCGACAAGTACGGCGGCGTCATCACCGACATCGGCTCCCACCAGTTCGATCACTTCCTCTACTTCACCGGTTCCACCTGCGCCGAGATCGTCGCGGCGCAGGTGGCCAATTACCGACACCCGGAGTATCCGGAGCTGGAGGAGATCGGCGAGGTGATGTTGCGTGGCGACCAGGGCACCGGCTATATCCGCGTGGACTGGTTCAGCCCGGACGGCCTGCCGACCTGGGGTGACACGCGGCTGGTCATCCTCGGCACAGAGGGGTATATCGAAGCGCGCTTGACGATAGACCTCGCCGGCAGGTCCGGCACAGATCATCTCTTTCTCGTCAACCGCTCAGGTGTGGAATATGTGGATTGCAGTCAGGTGGCGCTCACCTTCGGGCGCGATCTGTTGGCCGACATTCGACATCGCACGCAGACCGCGATGAGTCAGGAAGAGGCGTTTCTGGCCTGCGAGCTATCGCTCCGCGCGCAGGCTGCGGCCAAGAGGCTGGGGCATCTGCGCGCCTAGCAGATGATACAGGGGGCGGCCCGCGTGATACCGGGGAGCATCGTCCATCATATAACAGCACAGGGGGCGGAATGCGATACGATTTCGAAGATCGGAAG
>JAIOAV010000083.1 GCA_019873665.1 Chloroflexota bacterium | reverse complement strand
ATCGCAACTGTGCCGATCGAATGGGAGCTCCTCTCGGTGCCGGCCGGTGCGACAGGCTATGGCGTCAACGCGCATCATTACTATACCGACAAAACGGGACGCGCCCTCGCCTACCTGACGCTGGGCGACAAGCGCGGCCAGTATGTGCTGCGCGCCCGCTCACCCCAGGCCAGGGGGGAGGTCATCTATTCGGCATACGCCTCCGAGGAAGGATGCACCGTCACCCTCGTCTCGTACGGGATAGATGATACATGGGTGTCAACGGTGGACGATAGCAACCACTATGCCACCGAATACCTGAGCATGGGCGAGGGGAGCCAACATATTGGCCTCCGCTTCCGTGCGCCGAACATCCCGCAAGGGAGCAAGATCCAGTCCGCCGTCCTCCGCTTCTCCCCATACGGCTGGACGACAGCAAATATCACCATGACCATCTATGCGGACAACACCGACTATTCCGCGCCATTCCTGGCGACGAACGACCTTGTGCCATATCGCCCGCGGACGTCGGCCTCCGTGCTCTGGCCGATCACGTGCCAGGAGTGGAAGGGGTGGGTGCGCATCGTCTCCCCGAACATCGCGCCGGTGATCCAGGAGATCGTGGACCGGCCCGGATGGATCTATCACAATGCGCTGAGCATTCTGCTGATCACTGGCAATCAGAACATCGGGCGGGGGCTGCGCACGGTCCTGTCATATGAGGGTGCGGTGGCACGCGAAAGCCCGCTCGATGCGCCGGAATTGGAGATCTGCTACATCCCGCCATGGGCGATCACACCTGAGCCGACGGCGACACCGACAAGCAGCCCGACCCGGACGCCAACGGTGACACCTACGGTTACCGCGACGCCGACGGCACCCACGGCGGACACGGCCACGCCCACAGCGACCGGCACGCCGCCCACGGCCACGCCGACGGCGACCGATGCCCCCACCTCGACGCCGACGCTCACGCCGCTACCGGTGGGTCAGATTCGCGGCGTCGTCTGGGAGGATCGCAACGAGGATGGCGAGATCTCGCTGGGCGAGCCGCCGCTTTCCCGTGTGCAGATCATCCTGCGCGACCGCTTTAACCAGGCATTGACGAGCGTCCACACTGGTTCTGATGGTGTCTATGTCTTTAGCAGTGTGACGCCCGGCATCTATGTCGTGGAAGAGGTGGACCCGCCTGGTTACTATTCGACGACCGCGAACCTGGTGCAGGTGGAGATCGTGGGAAATGATGTGCAGGTCGTCAACTTTGGCGACAAGAGCCTGGCTCTGGAACGCATCAGGCGACACTATCTGCCGATGCTGATCAAGTAGGCCGACACTACACAGACGAAGGAGTAAAGGCGGGGGCTGAGACGTGCTCTCAGCCCCCTGCCAATTGATAGCGGACCAATGGCTCATGAGACGAAGGGTTACTTTCAGCAGCGCGGGACAGTAGTGAACTGGTGGTATCCCGAAAGCCCGAAGGAACCGCTGTATGAGCACTATGTAGAGCAGCTGCGCTGGACCTTGGCGCAGTTCGACTGGCAAGGCAAGCGAGTCGCCGATATCGGCACGGGTAAAGGGCGCTTTGCCATCTCTCTTGCACTACGCGGCGCGGAGGTATATGCCCTGGATATCTCTCCGGACATGCTGGCGTGGGCAGCGCGGGACGCCGCGCAGGCCGGGGTGCAAGTCCAGTTTCTGCAAGGGGATGCGGAGAATCTCCCATATCCAGATGACCACTTTGACATCGTGGTCTGCATGGAGACGATCATGCACGTACCGCACCCGCAGAAGCTGGTGCACGAGCTGGCGCGCATCGTCAAACCAGAGGGTCACGTGCTCCTCAGCATGACAAACAAGTATCGGCTCAACGCGCTGGGACGCCTGCCGCAGACCGTCTACCAGCGTCTCCGTCCGGCGCGCACGGGTGCGCCGCCTCGCTACATGTGGTCGTACAGCGTGCCCACGTTCCGGCGCTTCCTGCGCGAGGCCGGACTGCGCATCATCACGCTGCACGGGCAGGGGCTTTTCCAGTCCAACGCACGTCTCCAGCTTAGCCGACGCCTTTCCATCCCACTCTTTCCGCGCACCTTTGCCCTCTGGTTCTTTGATCGGGTGGAGCCGCGCCTGCGCGAGACGTGGTGGCTCAACGTCATGGGCACAGTGATGGCCATCGCGAGACGCGAAAGATAGGTACTCAGACGGAAGGCCCACCGACTGATATAATCGGTGGGCCTCTTTCGTTGTGCGAGACGCGACGCAGTCCGCTCTACGGCACCCAAGAGATGTCGAACTGCGGCCTGAGCCCGGCGCTCAGGTGATCGCTTGTGGCAAAGCTATATTCACCAGCGGGGGTCTGTCCGCGCAACAGGATGCCGAAATTCCTGCCGGGGTTTGCTACCCACTCTTGCGCGAGCAGACGGAGATCGAAATCCACCCATGTGCCCACAGTCGAGGCGATCTGCGTCGCATACGGGGTCCCGTCATAGTCCCCAGGCACATTTTGGCAGCCGGCCGCCGCCCAGGGCTGCCCTGCCGCCGCGCGCTCCCACGTGGCCTCGCCCGCCACCCATGCACGGTTCACCTTGTGCGCATATAGCGTGATCGGGTAGCGGTCACTGCCCGAGACATAGATGCGCAAAGTGGCGCGCGTTACCGTTGCCGTGGTGGGAATGTGCGAGAGATCCACACGCATCAGGCCGACCTTGACATTGCCGGCACGCACCCGCATGTACCAGTCAGTGCCATAGTTGGTAGACACTGCCCAGGCGTTGAGGTAGGTATCCACGACCACGCCCGGCGACTGCGGCGTCGGCGTCACCGGGCACGGGGCGATCGTCGTATCAAAGTCAAACGCCGTCGTTACCTCAATGAGGTCGAGTCGCGTGTCGGCCTCACGTGCGCAAAAGCGGATGGTGTGATCGCCGCGCCGGAGGAAAAAGACGATCGGGTCCAGCTCAAGTGACCAGTCGGAGACACTGTCCCAGCACCAATTGCCGTCGCACAAACCGGCGCTCGAGGAGTTGGGGGGCGGCGGGTTCCACACATAGTTGTAGCCGTCATCCACCGACACCCAGAACGAGTTGCGGGTCTCGTCCGGTGCCCAGACACGCGTAAAGATGCGGTAGTTGTCATCGCGCGGGATATAGATACTAAAGGAGACACCCCCCGCACCGCACACGGTGCTGGAGCCGGCGCTGGACGACACATATTCACAATTGGATGCAGTGGCGTCCCGGTAGATCGCCATTGTGCCGGAGAGCGCACCACTCTCGGCCTCTGCACGCAGGCGCAGAATACCCGCCGCAACGGTGGGAGAAGGAGTTGCCGACTGCCACATCGTTGGAGTCACTGTTGCTGTCGGCGTCGCCGTCGGCGTCGGGCCCGGCGTTATGGTCCAAGTGCCCGTTGGCGTAGGCGTCGAGGTGCGCGCCGCGGTGGGTGTGTTCGTGGGTGGCAGCGGGCCAAGTACGTAAGTGATGATCAGCTTGGGCCGCATCGCCAGGCTCCAGTGCTCTTTGGAGGCAAAAGTGTATTGCTGAGAGGTGGTTGTGGCCGACTTGAGTATCAAGCCAGCATTCTGGCCGGGATCACTGACCCATAATTGCACCATGTTCCTGATAGACAGGTCGTACTGTGTCACATAGGGCGAAACGGCAACGCTCGCCTCCGGCGTGCCCTCACGATCGCCGGGCACTTGATCGCAGCCGGGCACGCCCCATGGCACGTTCGTCCGCGCGCGGTTCCAGTTCGCCTCGCTGCTCAGCCAGGCGCGATTGACGCGATAGGCATCCACCGTCATCGGATACGCGCCGCTCCCCACCACATTGATCTGCAGGACGGCATCCAACACTGTCGCGTTGCTGGGAATCGCGCTGGTGTCAAAGCGCACAAGCGCGTTCATGACATTGCCCGTACGCACCGCCAGCGTGTTGTACGTGGCATAGCTGCTGTTCGGTGACCAGGCGTTCAGGTATGTGTCGTCGGTTCCGCTATAGCCATTCAGCCCCTCCTGCAACACCATCACCGTGGGCGAAGCATATCCCGTAGGCGATGGCGTCGCTGTCGCCGAAGGTGTGGGCGTCGCCGATACAGTCGGCGTAGCGGTCCAGGTGGGTGTATCGCCCACCGTTGGCGTCCGCGTGGACGTCGGCGTCGGCCCAACGGTCAGCGTGCTGGTCGCCGTGGGCGTCGGCCCCACCGCTCCGCTGTACGTGATCTCCAGCCGCGGTCGGAAGTTCGAATACCAGTACTCCGAAGAGGCAAAGCTATACTGCACCGATGTCGGGCCGGAAGCGATGAGCACTACACCCCGGTTTTGGCTCGGGTCCTGCACCCAGATGGCCGCCAGATTCGTGAGATCGAAGGCATACCAAGCCGGGCTGCTGCTTAGCTGCACTGATTGCGTGGAGATCGCATAGCGGTCTGTCAGGGTGTCGCCGCAGCCGGGAATGGCCCAGGCCGTCGTCGCGCTGGCACGGTTCCAGGTCGCCTCGGCCGCAACCCAGGGGCGACGCACGCGATAGACGTCAACTGTCGTGGCATACGTGCCGCCAAAGTTACAGTAAAGATACAGAGTCGCGTTGCGGACCACCGCGCTCGTCGGTATGTCGCTTAGCTCAAACCGAATGAGCGGCTGCATCACGCCGCCCGAGCGCACGCTCATCGAGTTATTGCTGCCATAAGCGGTATCCGGGTACCAGCCATGCAGGTAGGTATCCTGAACGCCGCTGTAGCCATCCAGCCCCTGCTGCAAGATCCGCGTGGTCGTCTCCGAGGTGGGCACGGGCGTCGGCGTGACCGTGGGCGTCCATGTGGGTGTGGCAGTCCAGGAAGGAGTAGGTGTCGCACCCAGTGTGGGTGTAGGCGTCCGCGTCGCTGTGGCCACCGTGGTGGGTGTAGAGGTGGCGGTAGGCGTGGCTGCGCTATCGGCCGTGTAATAGATCACCAGCTTGGGTCGGTAGAACTGCGTCAGATGTTCGGAGGTTGCCATATCGAATTGGGTCGCCGTATGATAGTAGGACTTGACGACGACGCCATAGTTGCTGCTCGGGTTCGCGACCCATTCCTGCACCAGATCGCTCACATTGTAGGTGTACCAGCCGTTGGCCGTGTGCATGCGCTCGCGGTCCACCAGCGTGCTGGAGCGATCCGTGCCTACGCCATCGCAGCCAGCCACTGACCAGGGTGTACCATTGCTGGCGAGTCGCCAGGTGGCCTGCGCGGCGTTCCAGGGGCGTAACACCTTGTAGATATCGGACGTCATCAGATTGCCCCCGCTACTAGCCGCGTAGAGATAGAGCATCGCCTTCTGAATCTTGGCATTGGCAGGCACGCGATTTTGCAGCTCAAAGCGGATCAGCGAGGAGATCTGCGCCGGCCGGATGGACATAAGGGATTTCGTGCCATAGTTTGTGTCGGGATACCAGGAATGAATGTAAGTATCCTGTACGCCAGTGTAGCCATCCAAGCCCTGCTGCAGCGTGACGATGGTGGGCACGGGCGGCGCGGTGGGCGTTACCGACGGTATCGGTGTGGGTGGTGCTGTCAGTTGGGTGAAGCGGTCAATGACGTTGCGCGTGATCTGCACCACTTCCGGCATGTTGTCGCGGAGGCCCTGCGCTGACCAGCCCCAGGTGCCTGTGGTAAATACCTGCCCATTGTTGCGCGTATAGACCCCCAGCGTAGCGTTGCCAAGCGTGGCGGGGAGGCCCAGGATCGTAAAGCTGAGCGGAGTGCCATCCGTGCCCGTAACGACAGGATACCCGTTCACCATCGTCCGCGTGTTCCCGTCCACCTCTACGGCCATGATCCCAGAGCCTGAAGCGCCAAAGACATCGCCGTCGCGCAACCCTGTGCCCTCATAGATCCAATGATCCGCGTGATAGACGCGAAAGCCACCGGCGCCAATGCCACCCTGGTGATAGCTCACGCCGGTCATCGAGTTCTCGGGCCGATTCACCGGATAGCCGGTCCAATAGTGGGTCACGCGGCTGTTGTCCGTGCCAAAGAGTGGATCCGCCTGAAAGTCATCCTTGTAGCAGACGATCTTGCGGCCATCATCCTCAAGCCGAACCTGCCAGTAGCAGGTATTGCTGCCCAGGAATGCCACATTGCCGCCGCGACTGATGAAGCCCTCCACATTGTCGCGCATCTCTTTGGACCAGTACTCATCGTGGCCGATGCTGACGAACAGGCGGTAGTTATCGAGCAGGCCAGACAGATAGTGCACGTCCACGTTGGTGCAGTACTCGGCGGTATAGCCACTGCTTTCCAGCCAGCGGATGAACGGAACCTCCCACTGATAGGGGCCGGTGCCATATGGCTGGCGAGTGAATGGCCGATCGTAGGAGATCTCCATGGCGCGCGGCGTCGTGTAAAAGTCCAGGCCGTAGCGGTCGGTGTAGGCGTTCCAGGTGTTGATGGAGAGCTGCACGAGGATGCGCGAGGTGGAAGCGGGGATATCCTCCCGCACCACAAAGAGGATGTACTCGCCCTGATCCCCGGCTCCTTCCCCTGGCTCCACAAGTTGCGCCGCATAGAGGCCGCTCCGCCAGTTGCGGGGGATCTGCAACCGGTACGCCACCGGCCAGGCACATCCCAGCTCCGAGTTGGCGCAAGGGTAGGCTCCCGCACGGACGTCGCGGATAACGGTGATAAGCTCTTTGGTCGCGCCTTCGCGGTAGACATAGATGTCAAAGGTGGGACAATCGGAGGAGATGTGAAAGTCAATCGTGCCGCCCTGGACGACACTGGTGGCAGAGGCGTATCCGGACTTGGTGCATGTCCGCAGCTCGCCGTCTGATGCCGATTCATAGGTGAGCGGCGCGCCGGGCGTGTGCACTGTATCCTCACGTCGGAGCGGCACGGCTGCACCGAGCGTATCCTCCTGCGCAGCCACGGGGCCGCTGGCGAGGAGGGCGATCCCATTCAATGCCACCACAAGCAGCAAGAGCGCGAGGCGCTTGCTCCTCCATATCGGCCAGGTCATAGCGTGATGTTCTCTGTGATATTCAGACATACCAGGCCTCCTCAATGCTGCGACGTATCGCGGGCAGCAACCGCTGTCTGGGTAGAGTAAAGACTTGCGTCAATCCGCCTTGACCAGCGCCGCAAAGCTGGCCATCAGTCTCTTGACACCCTTGCCCACGAATGCCACCGTCACCAGCTCATCGCCGCCACTTACCTCGCTGCTGATAACAATGCCGTTGCCGAACTGGGCATGACGCACCTGATCGCCCGCACGGAAGGTGGCTTCGCGTGGCACGTCGGTTGCCTCGGAGCGGGGCCGCAGGGGAGCGCTGTCGCGGCGCGATAGTATCTGCTCGTTGCGGGCAGGGTGCAACTCGAACGCAGAGCGCTGCCGGGCAGACGTAGTGGGTATCTCCGGCGCAGCAGAGAACGTTGGCTGCTGCCCGTTCCTCTTGAAAAGCGCCTCCGGGATGTCTTTGAGAAAGCGAGAAGGCTCGGTGACCGAGTGCGAGCCGTAGAGCGTGCGGCGGAAGGTGTGTGTCAGGTAGAGCCGCCTTTTGGCGCGGGTGATCCCCACATAGCATAGACGGCGCTCCTCCTCCATGCCCGCGGGCTCTTCCAGGCTGCGACTATGTGGCAGGATACCCTCCTCCATCCCCACGATAAAGACCGTGTCGAACTCGAGTCCTTTGGCGGAATGAAGCGTTAGCAGCGTAGTAGCATCTGTCCGTTCATCCAGGTTATCCACGTCCGAGACGAGAGCAATCTCTTCGAGTAGCGCGGTCAGATCGAGTTCGGTGGCAGAGGCTTCGCCCTCGGCGAGTTCTTCTGCCAACGGCACGCCGCCGAACTCCTGGGCCACGCTGCGCAACTCCATGATGTTGGCCCAGCGGTCTTCTCCTTCCTCTGTCCCGTCCCGCACATACGCCGCGTAGCCAGTCCGCTCTAGCATGAGATCGAGGAGCTGCAAAAGAGCGTGGTCTGACTTGGCCGCGATAAGCTCGTCAACGAGATGTAGGAAATCCAGCAGCGCTCGGCGCACTGTCGCACCAAACGCAATGTCCAGTACCTCACGCTCGGCCTCGTAACCCGTGTTTTGCTCTGCCTCCAGCATTTGCAGCACAGTGTACATCGGCACGCCAAGCCGCATGGCTTGCTCTTCCAGCGTGGCGATGGCGCGTGCGCCGATGCGGCGCGGTGGCACGTTGATGATCCGCCGCAAGCTGATGTCGTCATAGGGATTGTGCAACAGGCGCAAATACGCCAGCACGTCTTTGACCTCGCGCCGCTCGTAGAATCGGGTCGCGCCCACCAGCTTGTATGGCATATTGCGCCGCACAAAGACATCTTCCAGCACGCGAGACTGCGCATTGGTGCGATACATCACCGCGCACTCGCCGGCGCGAGTGACTCCCTGCGCGACAAGGCGCTGGATCTCGCGCGCCACGTACTCCGCTTCCTCTTCCTCATCATACGCTTCATAGACGACGAGCGGAATCTGCTCCCGATGCGTTGCCCGCAGCCGTTTGTCCGGGCGATCCGGGTTGCGCGAGATCACGCAATGCGCCGCATCCAGAATCAACTGCGTGGAGCGATAATTCTGTTCCAGCAAGACGGTCTGCGTATCGGGGAAATCGCGCGTAAAGTGATGGATATTGCGGATGTTGGCGCCACGCCAGCCATAGATGGACTGATCCGGATCACCGACGGCAAAGAGGTTGCGGTGCTTGCCTGCCCAGAGCTTGACCAGCTCGTACTGCGCCGTGTTCGTGTCCTGGAATTCATCAACCAGGACATGCACATACCGCTCCTGGTACGCTTGACGCACATCGGCGTGCTCGCGGAGTAGGCGCACCGTCGTCATGATGAGATCGTCAAAATCCAGTGCAGTATTGGCGGCAAGGATCTGCTGATAGCGCCTGTAAATGCGGCTGACCGCCTCGTGCCAGTAGGTCGGCGGGTTATAGTCGTTCGGCTCGATCAGTTCATCCTTGGCCCGCGAAATGGCGTGCAGCACGGTGCGCGGCGGATAGAGCTTTTCGTCGAGATTCAGGTCCTTGAGCGCTTGCTTGACTACCGTCACCTGGTCGTCGCTATCAAAGATGGCAAAGCTCCGCTCCATGCCCCAGCGCGGCGCCTCGCGGCGGAGGATGCGGGCGCAGATGGCGTGAAAGGTGCCAATGGTCAAATAGTCGCCCCGATGCCCCACCAGCTCGGCCAGGCGATCCTTCATCACCCGCGCGGCCTTGTTCGTAAAGGTGACGGCCATCACGTTATACGCCGAGACGCCACATTCGCGCAGCAGGTAGGCGACGCGATGTGTCAGCACGCGCGTCTTGCCAGAGCCAGGGCCGGCAATCACCAGCACCGGGCCCTCGGTCAGCATGACCGCTTTCTGTTGTGCCGGGTTAAGTGTATCCAGGAGTGGAGAGGGTGCCGTCATGATGATAGCTTCTCCAACAGGGCAACTGTCTCGATATGGTAGGTCTGCGGAAACATATCTACCGGCTGCACGCTCTCCAATGTGTATCCGGCTGCCACCAGCGCCTTGAGATCGCGCGCCAGCGACGCCGGGTCGCACGAGACATATGCGAGACGGCGCGGAGCCAGGCGGATCAGCGCGGCCAGTGCTTCTGGCTCGATGCCACTGCGCGGCGGGTCCACAACAGCGAGTTGGACTGGGCCTTCCACCTCTGGCAGTGCGTCCGCCACACGACCCTCCCAGAACTCAACGTTGGCCAAATCCGCCGCATTCTCCACCGCGTCATCCAGCGCAGTCGCGCTCTCTTCCACGCCGATCACCCGGCCGACTTGCGTGGCCAGACTCAGACCGAATGTCCCCACCCCGCAATACAGGTCAAGCAGCAACTCATCTCCCGAGGGCTGCAACCCCTCCTGCACCAGGCGCACCAGGTGCTCAGCCTGCGCGGTGTTCACCTGAAAAAACGAAGTTGCCGAGATGCGAAATGCGCGCCCGCCGATCTCTTCCCGGATATAATCGTTCCCGATCAACGATATCGCCTCTCCAGAAGCGGGCAACCAGACAAACGAGGCGGGGAAATCAACCTCCAGCTCCGGCTGCTCGGCGCTTTCCGTCTCCAGGATGACCATCAGATCGCCGGTGTTGATGCCAGCGCGTAACGAGAGACGTCTCAACGCGGGCCACTCCAGGTCCAGCGCGGCGACGATATCCTCCAGATAAGCATGGAGCAGGTAACACTCCTCAATCGCTACCACGCGATGGCTGCGCGCTGCCAGATACCCCAGCGCTCCGTCTGGGTCCACCACAAACTGCACATGATTGCGATAGTTCCAGGGGAAATCCATACCGAGGACAGGCTGCACGGGGGCCTGCGCCAGGCCGCCAAGGCGCGCCAGTTGGGCGCGAACGATCTCTTCCTTGAGAGCCAACTGCGCCGGGTATGCGGCATGTTGCCACTGGCACCCGCCGCATTCGCCAAAGTGAAGGCAGGGAGGCGTCACGCGTTCGGGGGACGGCGTGAGAATCTCGACTACCTCGCCCCGCATATAGCTTTTCTTGTCCTCAACCAGGCGGACGCGCGCCTTCTCGCCCGGCAGCACATAGGGCGCAAAGACGACCTTCCCTTTGAGACGGCCGATCCCCTCGCCACCGTGTGAGACGTCCGTGAAGGTTACTTCTGCTAGGTCACGTATCGCCATGCTCCGTTTCTGTAAGGGATTGGCAGGATGCGCTCCGAGAGCACACCTAGTATAGCACCGCTACGTCGCCACGACAAACCTGTGGCGATGCGTTGCCGAGCTGCTGCAGATACTTTACCGCACAAGCCTTTTGACGAAACAACATAGCACTCTATAATGTTCCGGAAGGGGGTGCCATGCTCAGATACCATCGCTATCATGCCGATATCGTCCTCATCGCTGCGCTCGTCCTGCTCGTGCTGGCGGTAGGTTGCGGGGATGGAGGATTCTCCGAGCTCGCGTTCTGGCGGCCCACGCCGACCGCCACGTATACCGCAACGGCCACCGCTACAGCGACCGCCACCGTCACCACGACGCCATCTCCCACCTCGACGGCGACGGCCACCGCGACGCCAACCTACACGCCGACGCATACCGCGACCGCGACTGCCACCGTCACGCCAACCGTTGAGCCATTGCAGCTCTCATTGTCGCTGGACCCCCCATCGGTCAGACAAGGACACACCCTTCTGGTGCGCATCGCAGCGAACCGCCCCATCAGCCTCACCGGCTCGCTGGACGGGCATCTGCTGAACTGGGTCGAGGAAGCGCAAGGCGGCTGGACGGTGATCGGCTTTGGCCCCTTTGCCGAAACGCGACCTTATCTTCTGCAGGTTGCCGGCATCGACCGCTACAAGCAGCAGGCGCGGCTTTCCGCCAGCATCCAGGTAGATGAGTGGGTGTACAACATCGAGTATCTGACGATCCCGGCGGACCGGCAAAGCTTGCTGGACCCGGAGTTGCGCCGAGAGGAGACGGAAAAGATCGAGAAGGTGCTGGCGCAGTTCTCCAGGGTGCCACTTTGGCGCGGGGCGTTCATCGTGCCGGCGCCAGGGGAGATCACATCGCCCTACGGCTCGGCTCGCTCCTACAACGGGCAGCCGGTGAGCAGCTTTCACGGGGGCATTGATATCGGCGCCGGCATGGGAGCGCCGGTCAAGGCCGCGCAGGCAGGCCGAGTCGTTTGGGCTGCTGGCACCGAGGTGCGCGGAAACCTCGTCATCCTCGATCACGGCGCGGGGGTGTTCTCCGTCTATGCCCATCTCTCAACCATAGATGTCCAGCTAGAGCAGATGGTGCAGCAGGGAGAGGTCATCGGCAGGGTGGGAGACACCGGTTTGGTGACGGGACCACACTTGCACTGGGAGATCGTGGTGGGCGGCGTGCCCGTGAACCCGCTGGAATGGACCGCGCGGACGATCCGCTAAGGAGGAATAGTGCATGAGCTTCTATGAAGGGCGACCTCTTGTCCTGGGGCATCGCGGCGCACGCGAGATCGCGCCGGAGAACACACTGGCCTCATTTCGCGCGGCCAAAGAGCTCGGGGCCGATGGCATCGAGCTGGACGTGATGCTCTCCGCCGATGGCGTGCCAGTGGTCATCCATGATTCCACCGTGGACCGCACCACCAACGGGCATGGCCGCGTAAGCGAGATGACGCTGGCGCAACTGCAAGCGCTGGACGCCGGCGGCTATAAGGGGCCACCCTTTGCGGGGGAGCCGATCCCGACACTCGAGGCAGTGTTGGACGCCTGCAGCTCGCTGCGCATCAATATCGAGCTCAAGAGCCACACGACGCGGAATGATGGGCTGGAGGCAGCGGTGGCCGCACTCGTCAGAGCACGCCAACTCGGCCCAAATATCGTCATCTCCTCGTTCAACCCGCTTTCGCTCTGGCGGATGCGGCGCATCGCGCCCGACCTACGGCGCGCCCTCCTCTACTCATCCGATCTGCCCATCTACCTGCGGCGAGCGTGGAGTGCCCCCTTGCTGGGGCTAGATGCCGTGCACCCTCATTTCTCGCTGGTGAATGAGGCATATATGCGTTGGGCAAGACAAAAGGGCTACCACGTCAACGTCTGGACGGTGAACGACCCGGCGGAAATGGCGCGGCTGCTCGACCTTGGTGTGGACGCGTTGATCACCGACCGGCCGGAGGTGGCGCGCGAGATGGTGGATGTGTACCGACAGAGGACCAGATGAGCGCGCATTGGCGCAAAAAGCAGAGCCAGGATCGCTACTTTCGCCAGGCCAAAGAGGAAGGGTACCGCGCCCGATCCGCTTTCAAGCTCATCCAGATGAACCAAACGTTCAAGCTGATCCGGCACGGCGATCGTGTGCTCGACCTGGGCGCTGCGCCCGGTAGTTGGTCGCAGGTGGCGCACGAGCTCGTGGGGCCGGAAGGGCAGGTGATCGCCCTGGATATCGCGGCGATGGAGCCGATCCCGGGAGTGATGATCCTGCAGGGGGACATGAATTCGCCGCAGGTGCAGGAAGAAATCTCGAAAGCGGCGGGCGGCGAGATGGATGTGGTGCTTTGCGACGCCGCCCCCTCCGTTTCCGGCCTGCGGGACCGAGATCACGCGCTCTCCATCGAGCTGGCGGAATCGGCGCTGCATGTGGCGCGCCAACTCCTCCGTCCCGGCGGCAGCTTGGTTGTCAAAGTCTTTGAGGGGGAGTCCTTTCCCGCCTATCTGCAAGAGGTGCGGCGTTCCTTTGCCACCGTCAAGCCGCATCGCCCTTCGGCGTCGCGCGAGGAGAGCCGTGAGATCTATGTGGTCGCGCGCGGCTACAAGCGCTAACAGCAGCGCAGCGGGTGCTCCTTGAGAAACGCCTCCACCTCTTGACGGGTGGGCATCGCCACCATCGTGCCAAAGCGGGTCACCGCCAGCGCGCCGGCGGCATTGGCAAAGCGCACTGCTCCGGGCAGCAGCCGCCCTTCCGCCAGCGCTACGGTGAGCGCTGCAGTGAACGCATCGCCGGCACCGGTTGTGTCCACCACCCGCACCGGAAATCCCTCCACCATCGTCGTCTCCGTCGCCGTAACCAGCATTGCGCCCCTATCGCCCATCTTGAGCACGACCGCCTGCGGTCCCTGCGCCAGCAGATCGTGCGCTGCCTGTTCCGCTGTCGCCTCATCCTCCACAGGGTAGCCCACCATGGTGCTCGCCTCTAGCATGTTGGGAGAGAGCACCGTCGCGTCGCGCCATGTCTCGACTGCATAGTGGCGCGGCGGCCCGGCATCAACGACAATGGGGATACTGCGCGCCTTTGCCACCTGCACGACGGTGCGCACCACCTCTTCCGGGATCTCAAAGTTGACGAGCATCGCGTCGAGCCGCGCCCAGTGCGGCTGCAAAGCGGCCGTCACCTCCTCGGCGGTCAGGCCTGCATTCGCGCCGATGGCCACAAGGATGGTGTTCTCGCCGCCATCGTCCACTATGATGAGAGCAATGCCGGTATGCCGTTCCGGGTCAATGACCACGCTGTCGGTGCGCACGCCGTCGCCGCGCACCGTCTCCAACTCGACGCGCCCGAAATAGTCATCGCCTACGCGTCCCACGAGAAGCGGCTCCGCCCCCAGCCGCGCCAGCGCCACCGCCGAGTTCGCGCCCTTGCCTCCGGGTCCCATCTTGAACCCGTGCGCCAGCAGGTTCTCTCCCCTTTGCGGCACGCGCGGCGTTGTCACCATCAGATCCATGATGATGCTTCCCACCACGGCAACGCGTGGACGATCCGCCATGTTTAAGCCTCCTCAAAGTCAACTAGAAGTTGGATGGCTGCAGACGGCTTGGAATTCTCTGTCATTGCAAGCCATGTCGCGGCAAGCAATCCCCAACCAAGCCATACAGGAGATCGCGTCGCAGGCTGCGCTCGCAATGACAGGGCGTTTCCTCAACTTCTGGCTACGTTCTCCATCAGTCAACCCACCTCAAATCGCGCAGCATCGGCCAGACCGGAGCATTCTCATACACTATCTCATAGAGCGCGCGCAGCAGCCGGAAGGACTCCAGATGCAACACGCCCCGGTTAGCGAGCTGGTTCACCAGATACCAGCCGGTGCGAATCGCCGGGTAACCCTCGGTGAGCTGGCCCTGCTCCGACATATAGGCCACGACCTCCACCGCCGACATCTGACCCTGCGCCAACATCTCGCCAAAAGTGCGATTGCGCCCCGCCACTGCCGTCACCAGGAGATCTCCCATCCCGGGCAAACCATACACGGTATCCGCCTGACCGCCCAACGCTGCCACCACCAGTGCCATCTCGCGCACCGCCTTGGTAAAGGCGGCGCTCTTGGTGTTATAGCTCTGGCTGACGCGCCCGGCTTTTTCCAGGCCATCGAACAGGCCGATGGCGATGGCATACGCGTTCTTCAACGCCGAGCACGCCTCGCAGCCAGGCAGATCGGGTGTGGGATGGATCTGATAGTAGCTGGTCCGCATCAGCGCGGCGACCCGCTCGGCCTGCGCCAGATCCTCACACGCATAATGCACCGCCGTGGGCACGCGGCGGCACAGTTCCAGCGCCTTGGACGGGCCAGCGATATGCAGATAGCGGAAATCCTCCGTTGGCGCGAGCGGCGTGACCACGCGGGAGAGCCGATGGACGTTACCGCCCGGCCCCACCCAGAAACCCTTACTGACAGAGGCGAAAAGCGCCCTTAGGCATATACGGGAAGGCGTGCTGCATCACCGGCACGATCCCCTCCGAGGTTACAGCATTGATCACCAAGTCAGCCCCTGCCAGCGCCTCCGCTAACCCACTGCTATAGTAGGCGCGCACGCCCGCCGGGAGGCGAGTCTGCAAGCGGGGATGCTCTTTGCCTGCCTGCACTGCCTCGATGAGATCGTTATCCAGCCAGGTGCCCCACAGGCGCACATCGTGCCCATTGTCGCGCGCCGGAAAAGTTAGGGCGCTCCCCATATACCCGGCGCCGAGAATCGTTACCACTGCCATCGCGTCCTCCTGCTCCTTGCGCGATTCTAGCATCGAACGGTATCCGCTGTCAACGAGGAGTTCAGCAGAACTCCCATGCCGTCTGCATAAAAGCCAGATAGTTCGCGGCGACTCGCTCCGAGATCGCCTCCTCATATGGCCCCGCCGTCGGCGAGAGGATCAATCGCTTGCCACGGCATTCCTCCAGGACTGCCTGCACTGCCCGCGCCATCTCCGCCGGCGTCAGGGCGCGGAAATCATCGTACTGGATGTTGCCGATGAGGACGATGCGGTCGCCCACGATCCTATATGCCTCGGTCAGCGTGCAATCACCCACCGGCGGGGACTCGATAGTGTGCAATGCATCCGGCCCCATGGTGAGGAAATCGGGGAGGATGCGCCTGATGTGCCCGTGATAGTGCTGAATCGCTTTGGCTCCGTGTGCGTGGATCAGCGCGATCAGCTCCGCCGCATAGGGCACGACCCATCGTTGGAAAGTGCGGTGGCTGACGAGCGGCGGGCTGGCCAGCTCGCTGCCGACGAGGAAATAGACGTCCGCGAGGCCGCGCTCCAGAAAGTAACGATAGACCAGCCGCTTTTGCTGCATATGGCGATTCAGCCAGTCGGTGATGAGGTCTGCGTGGGTCAGGGACCAAATCGCATACTCCTCAAGCTTGGCAGCATGATACAGGGGGTTGATTGGCTCGCCCAGGTCGAGCATCATCGCACCCAGCTCTGCGGGGAATTCGGCCTTTTCCTGCAAGTAGGCCGGAAGCTGGGCATCTAACTCTGCTATGATGACATCGGGATCCAGGTTCAGTGGCAGCGAGCAGTAGAACTCCAGATCACCATCGCTGGTAAGAAGTCTTTTTTCGGTGGTGCCGGATGGCCCCCGGCGTAGCTCACGGCAAAGCCGACGTCCCTTGTACTCCAGCCAGGCGCGTTCGACAAGCGTCTCGCCCTCGCGCCGTGCCTCTCCTCCCTCAGTCACTTCCGGGCTCCAGAGTCGTACCCGAGGGTTGCGCCGATTGAGCGTAATGGCATATCGCTGGGCTGCCGCCCAGACGGCGCGATAGGAAGGCGCGACGCGCACATCGGCATAGTACGATGTCCGGTGATATGGGAACAGCAGCCAGATCGGCGTGCGATCGACCGGTTCCCCGTTCAACACGGCAAAGAGACGGTCTCGAGCGTGCAACAGCGGATTCCTCCTGCGCAGCGTGCTTCAGCGCAACGCATTATACCACATTCGTGCGGCGCATATCACCATGTCAGATCGTAGTAACTCGTGCATGACGCAGTGGCGCAGTTGCCGGAATTCGTTTCCCGGAGCATAATAGACCATATCAAAGAACATGCATTCCCGGCCGCCGCGCCGCAGATCGGGGGCAGTGAAAGGAGCGTCTCGTGGATCAGACATTGCTGCTTGTCGGCATGGTCGTGGCGTTTGTCCTGCTTGTCATCCTGCCACAGAACTTGCAGCGCCGACGGCACGAGCAAGAACTGGCCGCAATCCAGGAAGGGGATTGGATCATCACTATTGGAGGCATCATCGGACAGGTGATCGCGCTGACCGAGTCGGAGCTGCGCC
>JAIOAV010000082.1 GCA_019873665.1 Chloroflexota bacterium | reverse complement strand
ACGTGCTGAATCGCCAGCTCATCGGCGACCAGGCGAGCGTGCACGTCGAGGCCGCTGCTGATCAGGGCGATCTCGACGCCGGCGCGCTGCAGCGCGGCAACCAGTTCGCGCGCTCCGGGTAGGTAAGGATTGCGGCGGAAGGCGGCGATCATTGCCGTGTGCGTCGTGCCTCGCCAGAGCGCGACATCACGCTCGGTCCACTCGGTATAGCCGATCTCGCCACGCTTGCCCTTCTCGGTGAGCTCCCGCGCGGCATCCATTGTGCCCAGTTGCTGATGCAGGTAGAGATATGGGTCGCGCGCCGACTTGAGCGTGCCATCCAAATCAAGCAAGGCAAGTCTCAGGGTAGGTGTGGTGATCATGTGATCTGCTCTGTGGCTGGTTTCTAGGTCACATTTTACCAGAAAAAGGGGGCGCGCCAAGTCGCTGCGCGTGCGCATCGGCTGGTGTGAACGAGCCCTTGGGCGGCTTTGTGCTATAATACGGCGGAGTGGTTACAGAATACGTTTCAAGGGAGTGCACGCAGACATGGACAAAGTGAGAATCGGGGTGATCGGCGTAACCGGCCGTGGCGGTATTGCCATCCACTGGCAGAACGACCCGTATGGGCGCGCCGAGGTCGTCGGCGGCGCGGACATCAGCCAGGAGCGGCTGGAGCAGTTCAAGGCGCGGGTGAATGCGGCTGCTTTTGTTACTACCGACTACCGGCGGTTGCTGGAGCGCGACGACATTGACGCTATCGCCGTAACATCGCCCGACTTTACACATGAGGAGTATGCCGTGGCGGCGCTAGAGGCGGGCAAACATGTCTTTTGCGAAAAGCCATTGGCCATCACGACCGCCGGCTGCGACCGTATCCTCAATGCATGGCACCGTTCTGGCAAGCACCTGATGGTCGGTTTTAACATGCGCTATATGAACATGTTCCGCGTGATGAAAGAGATCGCTGATAGCGGCGTCATCGGCGAGATCAAGGCGGTGTGGGTGCGCCACTTTGTGGGGATGGGCGGCGACTTTTACTATCACGACTGGCACGGCTCTCGCGCCAATACCACATCGCTGCTGCTGCAAAAGGGCTCTCACGACATTGACATGATCCACTGGATCACTGGGCACTATACCAGGCGGGTTGCCGCCTTTGGCAGCCTCGACTTTTTCGGGGGCGACAAGCCCAACGACCTCCGGTGCCCCACGTGCCCCGAAAATCGCACCTGTACTGAGGCGCTCTTCGGCCCACGCACCCAATGCTGCTTCCGGCAGGAGATAGATGTCGAAGATAACAACGTGATGATCATGGAGCTAGACAACGGCATCAAGGCCGCCTATCTGCAATGCCACTTTACGCCGGACTATCACCGCAATTACACCTTCATCGGTACAGAGGGTCGGCTGGAGAACTCGGAGCCGGAGATGAAAGTGTGGGTCAAGACACGCGTGTCCAACACTTGGCGTGAGCTTGCAGACCGCACATACGATATCAAAAAAGCGGTCGGGGGACACGGCGGAGCTGATCCGGTGATCTGCGCTGATTTCCTGGACATGATCCTGGAGGGGAAAGAGCCGGTGGCGACGCCGATCGCCGGGCGGATGAGTGTGGCGGCGGGATGCGCTGGCGCGGAATCGCTGCGCAGCGGCGGTCGGCCGGTGGATGTGCTGCCGCTCCCGGACTGGGCGCGTTAGTAACATGGGGCAGACGCAAAGCGGCCTGCGCCAGACCACTGGCGCAGGCCGCTTTGCGTTATGCCGAAGATGGGCTTGACAAATCAGGGCAGTTGCAGTAGAATGAAACTAACTGATATGCTATTTCTTTCTTCTAACTATATGCACTAATTTTCAACAATGTTTGGCGGGCATACGCCCGACTGCGGCAGAATCGAGCAAATCGTATGGGATATCCGCCTCTCATCACTATACCCGTTGGTGGATCGCATATCGCCTCGACTCCAAAGGTGCTGCGCATCCCGGGCACGCGGTCGTGTTTTATGGTGCTGCTTTACGATCCCGTGGCCCAAGTGGGCGGCGTTACCAATCTGAGGATCTCCGCTGGCAACGATAGCACGCCCAGGCACTATGCTGTCGTCGCTGTGCAGCGTCTTCTCACCGAGATGCGCGGCCAGGGCGTTGTGAAAGAGCGTGTGGTGGCTCATTTCACCGTCAACGAACGTTTTTCCGCCTCCGCTCTTCAGACCATCGAAGATCTGCTCCGCTGCCAGGGGATCCGCGACATCCGGACACACGCTGTGCCGGAGACGGCTTACCAGGTGCGCTTTGCCCTACGAACCGGCCAGGTGACTATACAGCGCGAGCCACGCACGGCAGAGGCGGTGACCTCCCACCATGATGCCATCGCCCTCGGCAACCGCCTGCTGGACCTGCATGCTATTCAGGCGGTGGCAGTCACCCAAGGCTCACATGCCGCGGCGCGTCTTTTGCAGCAGATCGCCTTCAATGCTTCGCAGACGCTGCGCGGCGCGCCGGTTTTCGTGGCGCTGCGTCAGCCTTCGGGCGAACTGCGAATCGAGGCCGATTCGCACGGCCTGCTCAAGAAGGCGGCGCGGCACGCTGGCGGACAGGGGTTGGCTGCATGGGCTTTTGCCAAAGGCGAGCCTTTGCTCGTCTTGCGTGCCGAGCGAGACAGTGAATGCCGCGCTGCCAGTGGCGAAGCAATTGGCTCTCTCATCAGCGTCCCGCTTGTGCACAACGGCGAGGCGATCGGCGTGCTCTATGCGGTGGAGGCGCGGAATAATGCCTTTTCACCGGATGATCTACCCCTGCTGCAGTTGCTGGCACACCAGGCGGTGATAGCGGTCAAGAACATACAGCTCTACCAGGAATTGCAGAGCAAGGCGCGCGAGATGGAGGCCATCCTGCAGGGGATCGGCGACGGCTTGGTCGTTACCGATGCCACGCTGCGCGTGATCGTTGCCAACCCCACGGCACGACGCCTGCTATCCCTTCCGGAGGATGATCCGGCCGGCGAACCGCTGCCCGAATCGTTGCCGCTGACGCCGCTGCTGCGCGAAGCTAGTCAGGCGGCCGGTGGGGCCCACGAGATCGAGCTGTGCCGTGCGGGGAGCGAGAAGAAGATCACCTGTCAGGTAGTGATCTCCCAGATCACGGACGAGCGGGGCGATCTGCGGGGCATGATCGCCGTCTTGCGCGACATCACTGCCCAACGCGAGATGGATCGCCTCAAGAGCAATCTCCTAAGCATGGTGTCCCACGAGTTGCGGACCCCGCTGCATTCGATCAGCGGCTTTGTTGACATCATCCTGATGGGCAAAACGGGCGAGGTAACCGACCTGCAGCGCGACTTTCTCAGCACCGTCAAGGTCCAATCCACGCAATTGCAGAATATCATCAACGATCTGCTGGAGTTCTCGCGTCTGGAGTGTGGCCAGATTAAGCTGACGACCGCCACGGTGAATCTGCATGAAATCGCCCGCAATGTCGTTCGCAAGTTCGAGTTGATCGCTCAGGAGCAACGGACGGCCTTGCATAACTGTGTGCCGGAGGATCTGCCCACCACAGAAGGGGATCCTGTGCGGCTGGAGCAAGTGCTGACCAACCTCGTGGACAATGCCCTCAAGTTCACGCCAGCGCATGGTGAGATCACTATCGGCGCGGCGGATCTGGACGATGAGCTGCAGATGTGGGTGCGCGACTCGGGCATCGGCATCCCGCTGGCGGAGCAAACGAAGGTGTTTGAGCGCTTCTACCAGGTGGCCAACGCGGCTAGCGCTGCACGGCACGGGGCCGGGCTCGGCCTGAGCATCTGCAAGCACATCGTCGAGCGGCATCACGGACGCATCTGGGTGGAGAGCGCGCCGGGTCAGGGCAGCACTTTCTATGTGGCTTTGCCCAAGGTTCTGCCCGAGGCCGCCGCGCCCGAAGCCCATTGTTCCGCCGGGCAGGATCTGATCGCGCCGCACGAAGCGGCGACGCGTGTGCTCTCCTCTCCGGTCATGCCCTGACACGCAGTCGCACACAAAAGGGGAAGCGACATATCCTCGCTTCCCCTTTTGCGTCTGCCGCCGCATATCAGGCCCTGCTGTAGACGATGCGTCCGCCGAGAATGGTGTGATCCACACGCGCCTCGATGATCGCGGCGGGTGGTAAGCCGAATATGTCCCGATCGAGCACCACAAGATCGGCCAGCTTGCCCGGCGCGACCGACCCCTTCAGCGCCTCCTCGCCAGATGCGTAGGCTGGTCCCAGGGTAAAGCCACGCACCGCCTCCTCTACGGTTAGTCGCTCCTCAGGATACCAACCACCGGCGGGCGTGCCGTCCGGTCGTTGGCGCGTTACCGCGGCATAGATGCCATAGAGCGGATTGAGCGGCTCTACCGGACAGTCGGAGCCAAAGGACAGGTGCGTGCCGGCATTGAGCAGGCTGCGCCAGGCGTAGGAGTAGCGAGCGCGCTTTCCCCAGTGCTGCTCTGCCATCCGCCAATCGGAGGTGGCGTGGATCGGCTGCATGGAAGCGACAACGCCCAATGCCGCCAGCCGCGGCAGGTCATCAGGATGCAAGAGCTGCACATGCTCGATGCTGTGGCGCAGGCCGCTGCCGAGGCCGGCGCGACTCACCTCCGCCAGCGCGTCCAGAGCCCGGCGGTTGGCCCGGTCGCCGATGGCGTGGATGGTAGCATGGATGCCGTGTCGAGCAGCCCGCTCGACCAGCTCGCGCAGCTCGGTGGAGCTCGTCACTTCGATGCCGCGATTCTGCGGCTCGTCCTCGTATGGCTCCAGCATATCCGCCGTCCGCGCGCCCAATGCGCCGTCGCAAAAGATCTTGACGCCACCGATACGCAGCCACTCGTTGCCAAAGCCGGAGCGGATGCCCAGCGCGATGGCTGCATCCAGCGACTCGGCGGGGATCGAGGTGTACACGCGCAAGCCCATCTCTCCCCGGCGCACCATCTCTTGGAAGGCAGCCAATTCCTCTGCCCCCTCCCGATTGTGCACGCCGGTCAACCCCCAGCTTTGCGCATTGGCGAAAGCCTGTCGCAAAAGCGACTGCATGGTGTGGATATCCACAGGTGGGATCAGCCCGCTAAGCAACCCCTCCGCCGTCTCCTTCAGGATGCCGGTCGGCTCTCCTGTCGCCGGGTCGCGTTCGATCTCGCCGCCGGCTGGGTCTGGCGTGTTGCGGTCAATGTGAGCAAGGCGCAGCGCGGCGCTGTTCACCCACGCGACGTGGCCGTCTTTGCTGCGCAACGCCATCGGGTGATCGCCCGTCAGGTGGTCAACGTCCTCCTTGCGCGGGAAGCGCCCCTCTGCCCAGAGGTTATGGTTCCAGCCCCACCCCAGCAGCCACTCACCGGGCGCTGCTGTCGCTGCCCGGGCGGCGACTCGCCGCACTACCTCCTGCAAAGAGTCAACCTCGGCGAGATCAATCCGCTGCAGGGATTGGGCGTACGCGCAGAAATGGACATGGCCGTCAATCAGGCCGGGGATCACCGGCCGTTCGCGCAGATCTAGCAGTTCTGTGCGCGGGCCTTTCCATGTCAACAGGTCGCGATCTTGGCCGACAGCCACGACGCGATCGCCGACGACCGCCACCGCCTGCTGCGCCGGCTGTGATGGCTCCATAGTATGAACGCGACCGTTGTAAAGGATCAGATCCGCCTCGCCCATCATTTCCCTCCTCTCGTCGTTTATGGGAAGCGCTCCTGCCAGTCCCGGGCGGCCTCGGCCATGGTGAGAAAGCGCACGTTCCCCTTGCCCAGAATGTGCTGGATGAGCTGTTCAAGCATGGCCATGCGGTGACCGCGTCCGATGACCTGCGGATGCATCGTGTAGGTGAGAATGCCGCCGTCCACGTGGCTGTGCATGTAATCCAGGTCGGCGGCCCATATCTCCAGCACCTTGGAGGGCGCCGAGTTGCCCGGACGCAGAGGGTCAAAGTTGAACACATAGTGCGGCCAATCGTCCAGCGAAAAGTCCACTGGTAATTCCCAGATATCCGCCTCGACTCCGCGTTGCAGCGGCTCTATTGGCGAGACGCGATCGCCCAGGCGGGGATGATAAGGGTAGAAATCCTGCGCAAAGAGACTCGAATCATACAGAAAGCCGAACTCCAGCAGGAGCGGCAATGTGGCCTCGGTATAGTCCCACGACGGGGAACGAAAGCCGACGGGATGCACGCCCACCCGCGCCAGCGCCGCAAACGCCCGCTCCATGTCCGCCCGCTCCTCATCCGGTGTCTGCGTGCTGGGGTCGCGATGGCCGTAGCTATGGTGGCCCACTTCGTGGCCGGCCGCAACGATCTGTTCTACCGCGTCCGGGAACGAGTCGGCGGTGTGCCCGGGGATAAAGAAGGTACCCCGGATGCGATACGATGCCAGCAGCTCCAGAATCCGCGGGATGGCGACGCGTGCGCCGTACTCGCCGCGCGACAGCATGGCGGGGGTCACGCATGCGTAGCCGCCGAGCCACACGGACATGGCATCAAAGTCAAAGGTCAAACAGACAGTGCTTGGAGTTCTTGTCTTGCCCATAGTTTTCTTGCTCCCCACGCGAACTAGACCCCAAAATCCGGCCTTTCCAGGTGTAGGATAATCTGCAGCTTGTCCGTGTAGATGATCCTGACGATCTGCCCCTCGTATGTCTGGTCGAACAGCTCGCGCGACACTTCATAGCGGCCATTCGCCGCGCTGATCAGATAATGCGCCGTGGTCGCCTCGTGCCGCTCGATCCGTTTCTCTCTCACCTCCACGTCGGCGGCGTGCACCCGTCCGTTCTTGAGGTCGGGCCCCACCTTGATCCAGACATACAATCCCATCGCTACGAGCAGCAGCAACGCCAACAGCCCTCCCAGCATCCTGGCGCGCGCGTTCTGGCTTAACAAGCCTGTCAGGCTGATGCCAGCGACGAGAAAGCCCAGCATCACCAGCACCCACTCGCGGGCGAGGACAAAGAGGATGAGCTGTGCTTTTTCATGGAAAGTCATGGCTCTCGTGTCCGCATCCATGCGCTCTCGCCTCCTTCGCCACCGATTAGAATTCGTACTCCGCCAAATCGTCCGCCAGATGGACAGGCCCTTGGAATATCTGCGCCGCCTCTTGCCGCCATACCTCTAGCGAAGCGCCTGATGTGGGCAGATGGATGAGGATCAGCTCCTGGACCCCGCTGGCGCGGGCGATCATGGCGGCTTGCGCGCTAGAGGAGTGTCCCGGCCCATTGCCGGTGGCCTCGTGGATGAGGATGTGCGCGCCGCGCGCCAGCTCGATCACATTGTCGCACGGTTCGGTGTCGCTCGAGTAGACGATGATGCGCCCGGAGCGCTTGTTCTCCAATCGCAGAGCCAACGTCGGCACAAGATGCTTGGCGGGCGAAGAGATGACGCGGAACTCGTCTGTCTCCAGGATGAGAGTGTGCGGCTGCAGCGGCACCTCGTGGTAGAATAGCGGGAAGAACAGGGGCCACTCTTCAGAGCGAAAGATCTCCAGCAGGGCGCTGATCGCCGCAAGGCTCTCCCGCTCGCCAAACACATATAACGGGCGCGCTCGCCCCTTCAACCAGAGCCCCAGCGCCAGCGCGGGTACACCGTAGATGTGGTCAGGGTGACGATGCGTGACGATGAGGTAGTCCAGCTGGTCGAGGTTGACGCCCGCTCGGTGCAGAGTCTGTAACGGGCAGCCGGCGCAATCGATCAGGATGTGGTCGTTGTCGCCGCGCAAGAGCATGTAGGTGTTATTATGATCAGCATCCGGTAGCGCTGCACTCGTCCCCAGCATGATGATCCGCGCCATGCATCAACCCTCACTCCCTCTGGTATCCCGCCAGACCAGATAGACGCGCTGCAATGCAGTCAAGTTGGCAAAGATCGCCAGCACCCACAACGCAAGGCGCAGTTGTCCCAGCAGCAGCCCGACGACCAGCACCGCGACCCGCTCAAAACGGGTGAACCACCCCTCCTTGCACTCGACGCCGATCCCCTCGGCACGCGCCCGCGCATAGCTGACCAACAACGAGCCCACGATGGCGGCGTAGATGAGGATGATATCGGTCCGGTCGCCGCGCTGCAGCGCGTGTAACAAAAGACCGCCAAAGACGGCTGCCTCGGAAAAGCGATCCATCACCGAATCGAAAAAGGCCCCGAAGCGAGTTGTGCGCCCGGAGGCGCGCGCCAATGCTCCGTCCAGCGCGTCGAATGCCCCGGCGATGATCACCAGCAGCCCGCCTAGTTGCAGCCTGCCCGTGGCGAGCACTGCGCCCACGCCTCCGTTCAGGAGGACGCCGAGCAGCGTCAGCGTGTTCGGCGAAATCCGCGTCCCGCTCAGGAAGCGAGCGATCGGCGCGACCAGCCAGCGTGTGTGATTCCTCATCCATTCGCTCAGCAATGTCTTATCCCTCGATCCTGTTTCCCCGCTTCTCCATCACCTCGCGGTAATAGTCCATGACCATGCTGGCCACCTGTCGCCACGAATAGCGTGCAGCCGTGCGGCGACCTTCCTCGCCCATCCGGGCGCGGAGTTGGGGATTGTCCAGAAGCTGGATAAGCGCGCGCGCCAGCGCGTGCTCATCTTCCGGCTCGACCATCAAGCCCTGCCGACCGTCCTGCATGACCGTCCGATAGCCAACGATATTGGAAGCCACGATTGGCTTACCCACGGCCATAGCCTCCAGGAGCACAATGCCAAAGCTCTCGAACCCCGTTGAAGGAGCGCAGAAGACGGTACACGACGCATAATAGCGCGGCTTTTGTTCGGCGGGGACATAGCCAACGAACTCGACATTGGGGATGCGATGCTCCTGCACGTATTGCATATAAGGCTCTCTCTCCTCGTCGGTATATCCTCCTGCCACCACGAGGCGCGCCGACGGGAACCTCGCCAATACGAGGGGAAAGGCATAAAGCAGATACTCGAAACCCTTACGCTTGTCCAGCCGTCCCAGAAACAGGATAGTAGGGCGGCCATCCTGATAGTTGGGCAGGGGCTGATCGCTCATCTGGTTATATGTCTCAAAGTCAATGCCATTGGGAATGAGACGATAGTCATCCGGAAAGTAGCGGCTGACCATCTCCCTTGCCGCGGTGGAGACGGCAATCCTGCCGTCCAACTTGGCAAAGAAGGGCGCGAGAAAGTGTTTGCCCACATAGTAGCCCGCATGGCTTTCGCGGTAGGCGTGGAAGGTGCCGATGTTGGGCGCATGCGAATGGCGCAGGACGACCAGCGGCAGCGCCGGCATCAACGGCTCGTGCAGGTGGACAATATCGAACTGCTCTCGTGCCAGAATGCTCTTGACGCGGCGATAGATGCGCGGCGATAGCGAGATGCGCGACTTGGAGCCACTCAGTGGCACCGTAAAGACAGCGCCGGAGACCTTGATAACCTCGTCTTGCAGCGTATTGTCGTCATACGTGGAAGGAGCGAGGATTTTGACCGAATGCCCCCATTCCCGAAAGCAGCGACTCAGATTGGAGATATGCTCCGTCACGCCTCCCGGATATGGATAGTCATAAGGGGTAACAAGCGCGATCTTCACCCTGCCTCCACCGAAGGTGCGGCTAGCTGCCAAATGGGCTGAAACAGGATCCACTGTTCCGGTTGCGCTGCGATGTATCGCTCCAAGATCGCCAAAACGCGACGCAGGTTAACCTGGATGTCCTGAGACGCGTCGCCTGTTTTCTCCATCTTGATCGGTGGTTCCACATAAGCGACAAAGGTATTATCGGGCTGCCGGAAGCTCACCGCTGGCACGACAGGCACCCCAGTGCGCAACGCTAGCCTGACATAGCCATCCGGCACCAGCGCGGGCGCGCCAAAGAACTGGGCGACCGTCCCTCTACCTGTCGTCTCGCGATCTGCTGCCAGCGCGACGAACTGGTTCTGCGCCAAGGCGCGAAAGATCGGCTTGAGAAAGCTATCTGCAGAGATAAGGTTGATCCCCTTGCTGCCACGCAGAGAGCAGACGTATCTATGAAGTATCTCCGGCTTAAGGTGTTCTGCCACCAGAACGATGGGATAGCCGTGGATGAGGGCGGCTTGAGCGACGATGTCAATGTTGCCAAAGTGAATGGAAACGAGCACTGCGCCACGGCCCTCCGCCAATGCAGCCGTAAGGTGCTCTTGTCCCACGATGGTTACCAGTTCTTTGATCTGCGCGTCCGGAATGGAGGGCACGCGGAATAGATCATAGTAATTCCGCGCCTGATTGACAAACACGCTGCGCACAATGTGGCGCAGACGTTCGGGACTAGCCTCTGGCCCCAGCACATGCCGCATGTTGTCTTCGACTGCACTGCGCGCGCCTTTGGCCAGCAGAAACGCGAGCGCTCCTAATCGCGCAAACAGCCAGTAGCCGAAGCGCGGAGGCAGTCTGGGCACGATCGCGCCTAGGAGACGATAGAGATAGTAGCTAAGCATAGATGGTTGGTTATCCCGTTGTGGCGCTGGATGAAACGGGCGCATGTTATAACAAAACGGCGCGCTTGTCAAGAGACTGAGTGGCATACGCGGGGACAGGGCGTAGCACTTGCGCGTACGCCTGACTGATGGCATAATCGTGGCCGAAGTTCAGACAAAGGGGATGCTATGCGAGTTCAGGAGAGCGGCGAATATCGTCCCATGATGCGCGACGTGCCCAGTGAGGAACGCCCGCGCGAGAGGTTGCAGCGCCACGGGGCAAGCAGTCTCAAGACCAGCGAGCTCATCGCCATCCTGCTACGCGTCGGCGTGGGAGGCGAGAACGTGCTGGCGCTGGCGGAGCGATTGCTGGCCATGTACGGCGGCCTTGCCGGGCTTGCGCGCGCTGACATGGCCGAACTGTGCCACGTGCGTGGTGTGGGGCAGGCAAAAGCAGCGCAACTCAAGGCAGCGCTGGAGCTGGGAGCGCGCTTGGCGGTCGCCGGGCAGGACGTTCGCCCGCAGATCAAGTCGCCGAGTGATGCGGCCAATCTGCTGTTGATGGAGATGAGCTTTCTGCCACACGAACAGATGCGCGTGTTGCTACTGGATACCAAGCACCGTGTCCTGGATGTGCCGACAGTCTACGTGGGCAGCTTAAATGCCTCAGTTGTTCGGGTGGGTGAGCTTTTCCGCGCGGCTGTGATGCAGAACTGCGCCGCCATTATCCTCGCACATAACCACCCTTCTGGCGACCCCACCCCCTCTCCCGAGGATATCGCAGTTACGGAGCAGGTCATCGCCGCCGGCAAGCTGCTGGACGTGGAGGTGCTGGATCATCTGATCATTGGCCAGCAACGCTACGTCTCGTTGCGGGAACGAGGCCTGGCGTTTACCGGGTCGAGATAGGGGGAGGCCATGGGACAGATCAAGCCGCCAGCCCCGGTCAAGCTCGTGGTGAGCATGTTCACGGCGGAGCCCGCCCTCTTTGCCACTGCCAAAACGCGGATGTCCGAGCTTTGGGGCCCCATTGATCTGGAGAGTGAGCTCTTTCCCTTTGCACATACCGACTACTATGCTGCCGAGTTCGGCACCCATCTGATGCGCCAGTTTGTCACTTTTGCCACGCTCATCGATCCGGTTCATCTGGCCGAGATCAAAATCGCGACGAACGCACTGGAGCAGGAGTGGGTGGCGGAGGGCAAGCGACGGATCAACCTGGATCCCGGCTATGTCTCGCTATCCAAGTTGGTCCTGGCGAGCACGAAGGATCACGCGCATCGCATCTATCTCCAGCAGGGGATCTATGGCGAGGTTACGCTCTACTATCGGCAGAAGGCGTTTCGGGCATGGCCGTGGACGTATCCGGACTATGCCAGCGCGCCATACCTGCGGCTCTTTGAGCAGATTCGCGCCCGTTACGCCGCGCAGCTGCGGCAGCAGGCCCTCTCCACGCGCTAAGATGCTGCTGCTGCGGGAGGGAGTGCCTATTCCACGATGATGTTGATCTGTGAGATCATGCTGTCATAGTTCCAGCCGGACGCATAGACGCGCAGGCGCAGGATGCGGCTGGGGACGATCGGCAGTGTGGGGAGAAGGTTATCCGACTCGAACAGATACCACTGATTCTGCGGCACTTCGATGCCGTGCATGACCGGATTGTTGTCAATGTTATGATAATAGAAGCCTTGCACCCACTCTGCCTGGCTGCCATATTCGTCCTGATAGACAAGCCGGATCATCAGCGGGTACTCGGAGCTTTGGTAGCCGCCGCCCGACAGGAGATGGTAATTGATCCTGACGACCGCTCGTATGATGAGCGAAGAGGGCGGGTCGGGGAACTCGTAGTTGATGTCTTGCTCCAGCACCGTCTCGCAGTGGTTGAACTGGCCACCGGTGCGCACAAAGTGCACGGCGCGGCGGCCCTCCATCAGTGTTAACCTGGCTTCTCCATCTACCGTGCCGCCATCGGCGCCCTGATCATTAAAGACCCGCCAACCCTCCTCCAAGGGCGCAGCAAAGTCTCCGTTTGCCACGATATCGCGCGCCGCTGGGACGGGCGTCATTGGCGCGTTACCGACCTCCACTGTTGTGCGCTGGCGTGCCGTAACGGTGACCGTTGTGCCCTGGGCGGTAACGGATGCTTCCCCGCGGTGGACTGTGATCTCCATGCGGTCGTTCGTGACCTGGAGCGTGTAGCTTCCGTCGTCGCGAAGGCGGACTACCGCGTCGAGGTGCGCAGAGCGCACTTCAAAGATGAGCGGTTGGCTTTGGGCGGCGACCGTATCCACACGGATGCCGCCACCCTTCTGATTGAGCACAATGGTCAGCGGCGTCGTGCCAAAACGGAAGCGCGGCGCTGTCATCTTGCCCAGGGTAAGGCGCGTGCCGGGATAGAGCACCAAGAAGCTATTCTCAAAGAAGGAGAGGTTGGCGCGCGCCATCTCGTCCACATAGATGGAGGCGCCCTCCGGGATAAGGACGCTTTCCCCTTTTTGCACCGGCTTTTCGATGCCACCGCGCGGGTCCTCCACCACGATCGTGCCACGTAATGTCTTGAGCGTGGCTTCCTGAGAGCGGGTGGCACGTCGCAGGTAGTAGCGCACGCCGAGTGGTACGGCCACAGACAGCAGGCAGAAGATGGCAAAGGAGATCAGTAGAACCGTCCAAGCCACACGTTCTGGCGATCGGCGCATCAGTAGCGAACCTCAAACGAGGAGAATTCGTGCGTCGGTTCCTCCCAAGACACGTCAACGCGCTCCACGCTGGCAAGTGATGGCCCCCGGTGCAACCAGGTGAGCAATTGCTCCAGGTTTTCGCGCGACCCTTCTGCCACGACCTCTACGCTCCCATCTGCGCGATTGCGCACATAGCCACCGAGACCAAGACGGCTCGCCTGCTGGCGGGTGTACCAGCGAAAGTTGACGCCTTGCACGTATCCGCGAACCAATGCACATAGCCGCGCCGTCTTCATCTGCAGCCTCCTAGACTATCGGGCGGCTTCGTCTGGGGCGCTCATCCAGACGCGTCAATCCATGCCGCAGCGCCATGTCCAGTGCGTCGAGATACTCCTGCTGGCTGATGCCGCGGCCCAGACCAGGAACCTGGTGCGCTTGATAGCACGGCCGGTACTGCGCCATGATGTTCAGGTAGGTCTGGGACGATATCTCGGTCGCCAAGAACCGCACGATCTCCTCCGTCCCCGCCATCCGATCCGGCAAGACCAGGTGCCGCACCAACAAGCCGCGTGTCGCGATGCCGCGCGCATCCAACTTTAGGTCTCCCACCTGGCGGTGCATCTCGGCGACGGCGACTCGGTTCACCGCAGGGTAGTCGCGAATGCCGGAGAGGCGCAGCGCGATCTCGGCGTCGGCGTATTTCATGTCGGGCATATAGATATCTATGACCTCATCCAACAACTGCAAAGTTGGGAGCGCGTCATAACCGCCTGTGTTATAGACCAGCGGCAGGCACAAGCCGTCCGCGGCGGCAATCTCCACCGCTGCCAAGATCTGCGGCACGACATGGCTCGGCGATACCAGGTTGATGTTGTGGCAACCCATGCGCTGTAGACGCAACATCATGGTCGCCAGTTCCCGAGGGGACACGGTGTACCCCTCGCCTAGCTGGCTGATCTCATAATTCTGGCAGTAGCAGCAACGCAGATTGCAGTTGGCAAAGAATATGGTGCCGGAGCCACTATCGCCGACCAGCGGCGCTTCCTCGCCGAAATGGGGGCCGTAGCTGGAGACTAACGCCAGCTCACCCGTACGGCACATCCCCACCTCGCCTTGCCGCCGGTTCACGCCGCATGCTCGCGGGCAGAGAGCGCACCGCTCCAGGCGCTGATACGCCTCCTGCACCCGGCGCGATAACTCGCCGGCGCGCCAGAGTGCCACATAGGCTGCAGAGGTTTCTTGACCCAACATCTTTAGCTTCCACGGGTAACAGCGGCAGTAAGCGCGCCCCGTATCATACCACACTTTGGGAGTAACGCAAACGATCCTCGGGCATCACCTCCACACCCGGTTCCGCTGGCCGCTATCGTAGCGATCTGCGGGATGCTGGTGCGCCTGAAGCCACGCGGCACGCTCGCCTCCGCGAGCCATTCTGTCTGAGAGGCGGCAAGGTACTGGAAGTGACTCATATCCGCCTTTGACAAAAGTGCTGATAAAGGTTATAACCATGTTGCAGCTTCGAATGACCCATACAGGAGGAGCAGATAACCCATGGTCAAGAAGGGCGCGTTCACCTTTGTGCTGCACAGCCACCTTCCGTACTGCCGATTGGCTGGCCGCTGGCCCCACGGCGAAGAGTGGTTGCATGAAGCCATTTCCGAGACGTATGTTCCGCTGTTGAACGCGCTTTATGACCTGCGCGATGAGGGCGTCCGCTACCGGCTAACGATCGGGATCACCCCGGTGTTGGCGGAACAACTCGCCGACGAAACGGTCCTGGAGCATACCGTCATCTTCTTGCAGAACAAGATCGCGGCGGCGGCGGCTGATGTGCCGCGCTTCGTGGCGGCGGGCGATGCGCACATGGCTTTTCTGGCCGGATTCTACCGCGATATCTTTCAGCGTGTCCTGGATAGCCTGCGGGAACGCTATGCGGGAGACATCATCGGTGGTTTCAAACGATTGCAGGACGAGGGATACCTCGAGATCATTACCAGTGCCGCCACGCACGGATACCTCCCACTGCTCTCGCGCGACTCGTCCATACGCGGGCAACTCAAGGCCGGCATGGAGAGCTATGTTCGGCACTTTGGCCGACCGCCCCGCGCCATCTGGCTGCCCGAGTGTGCCTATCGCCCCGCCTATATCAATGAAGCGGGCATCGTCCGCCCGGCGCTGGAGGAGTTCTTGGCCCCGCTGGGCCTGGGCTGCTTCTTTGTCGAGACGCACGCCATCGAGGGGGGACGGCCCGTCGGGAAAGCTGCCAACGATGTCGCGATTGGGCCTTATGCGGCGGTGCAGCGGCGTTATGTGGTGCCACTCGCCGAGGGCAGCAACCTGCAGGGCACGACTTACCGCCCTTACTATGTCTCCGGCAGCGGCCACGGCCTGACGAACCCGCCGGTGGCAGCTATTGGGCGCAACAATCGCACCGGCATGCAGGTATGGTCCGGCGAGTGGGGATATCCCGGCGACCAGGACTATCGCGAATTCCACAAGAAGGATCATATCTCCGGCATGCAATATTGGCGCGTCACTGGCGCGCGCATTGACCTGGGGCAGAAGGACGTGTATCACCCCGATTGGGCCGAGTACAAGGTGGGCGAGCACTCGCGCCACTTTGCCGGCCTGGTGGATGAACTGCTCGCCAACTATCATCAGGAGAGCGGGCACTTTGGCATCATCGCCTCCAACTATGATACGGAGCTCTTTGGTCACTGGTGGTTCGAGGGGATCGAGTGGATCAAGCAGGTGTTGCGGCATCTCGCCAAGAGCGAGACGACGGAGCTGATGACAGCCAGCGAGTACCTGATGGCGCATCCGCCCGAAGAGGTGATGGCGGTGCCGGAAAGCTCATGGGGCGCTGGGGGCAACCACTGGACCTGGGACAACCCCGACACGCACTGGATGTGGGCGCCGATCCACGAGGCAGAAGCGCGCATGGAGAAGGTTCTCGCCGCTCACCCCGCGGCGACAGGCCCGGCAGCGCAGGCGCTGAAACAGATGGCGCGCGAGCTGTTGCTGCTCGAATCCAGTGACTGGCCCTTCCTAGTGACGACCGGACAGGCAGATCAATACGCCATCCAGCGCTTTCGTGGTCATCTGGATCGGTTTGAGCGGTTGGCCGACTTGATCGAGGCGCAGGCATACGACCGCGCAGCGGCGCTTGCCGAGGAGTTATGGGAGATAGATAAGGTCTTTCCCACCATTGACCCCTCTTGGTTTAGCGCCTAGGCGCGAGCCGCTTACAGCAGAATATGGATGAGAACGGTCAGCGTTAGCATGCTGGCCAGGCTGGAGAGGAAGATCACGCCAGTGACGAGTTGCGGCCTGGCGTCGAACTCGGTGGCCAGAATCAACGAGGTGACGGCGGTGGGCGTGCTGGCTTCCACGATGCATACCTGCCGCGTTACCCCCTCCAAACTCATCACTGCCGCCAACCCCCAGGCCACTACAGCCGCGACGACCAGCCGCAACGCCGTAGCCACGCCGATCAGGGGGATGTCATTTTGCAGTGACGTGCGCGCCAGCTGCATGCCGAGGATCAGCAACATTACCGGCACCGCTCCCTGCCCTGCCGTGTTCATCGTCTTCAGCAGCGGCTCGGGTAGCTGAATGTGCAACGCGTTGACGGCAAAGGCGCTGGCGGCAGCATATACCATCGGCGCTTTGAGCACGCTCAGCAGCGCTTCTTTCAGGTTCGTCCGGCCATGCGCAGCAATGAACACGCCCACGGTATTCGCCAGCACCGCACTCCCCACGAAAAAGAGCGCCGCACGCTCCAGGCCCGCTTCGCCGAAGGCAAAGAGGTTGACCGAGAGGCCAAAGTTACCCGAATTCAACAGCAGCGTGGCCAGCAAAAATGCGCTTTGCGTTATCCTGTCCAGGCGAAGGAGGCGACAGGTGAGCAACGCCACTAGCGCCATGAGGGCCGTGCTGAGGATCACAAAGACAAAGATTCGCGACGAGTCGGCGCCGCTGACGGTCGAGTTCACCAGCGAGGAAAAGATCAGGGAGGGGCTTAATACGTAAAACGCCACCCGCGAGAGCGATCGGATGTCGGGAGAGAAGCGGCGGTCAAGCAGAAAGCCAAAGGTCAGCAGGATAAAGATCGGCAGCAGGACGTTGGCAAAGACGCCTAACAGACTCATCAGGCCCTAGTGTGAACTCCAATCGTCGTCTT
>JAIOAV010000081.1 GCA_019873665.1 Chloroflexota bacterium | reverse complement strand
CGGCATGGGCACGCTGGTGGAGCAGATGGATGTGTTGCGCGAAAAGGGGCCGCGCCGCGTCAGCCCCTTCCTGGTGCCGATGATGCTGGCCGATTCCGCCGCCGGGCAGGTGGCGATCAACATCGGCGCGCGGGGGCCGAACATGGCGGTGCTCTCCGCCTGCGCCAGCAGCACGCAGGCCATCGGCGAAGCGGGCGAGGTGATCCGACGCGGCGCGGCGGATGTGGTGCTCTGCGGCGGCGCGGAGGCGAGCATCCTGCGGCTGGCGGTGGCGGCGTTCAATGTGATGGGCGCTATCTCCACCCACAACGACGAGCCAGAGCGCGCCTGCCGTCCGTTTGACGCCACCCGCGACGGCTTTGTGATGGGCGAGGGCGCGGGAGTGTTGGTCCTGGAGTCATGGGAGCACGCCCGGGCGCGCGGCGCGCGCATCCTGGGCGAGCTGGTGGGATATGGCGCGTCCGCCGACGCCGTGCACATCACCGCGCCGGCGGAGGATGGCGCGGGCGCGGCGCTGGCCATGCGCCAGGCGCTGCGCAGCGGCGGCATCGCGCCGGAGGAGATCGACTATATCAACGCGCACGGCACCGCCACGCCACTCAACGACGTGATGGAGACACGTGCCATCAAGACCGTCTTTGGCGAGCGGGCGCGGCAGATCCCCGTCTCCTCCACCAAGGCGGTTACCGGCCACCTGCTGGGCAGCGCCGGCGCGGTGGAGGCGATCATCTGCCTGAAGGCGCTGGAGACGGGCATCATTCCGCCCACCATCAACTATGCCACACCCGACCCCGCATGCGATCTCGATTACGTGCCGAATGTGGCCCGACCGACGCGGTTGCGCACCGTGATGAGCAACTCGTTCGGCTTTGGCGGCCACAACGCCACCATTATCTTCCGCGCGCCCAGTGATCTGGGATAGGGAGCGCCACGTGGCTATCCGGGCGCAGATCGCCGGCTGGGGATACTATGTGCCCAGCCGTGTGTTGAGCAACGATGACCTGGCGCGCATGGTGGACACCAACGACGGCTGGATCCGGCAGCGCACCGGCATCGTCGCGCGCCGCATCGCCGAGCCGCAGGAGACGACCGCCGAGATGGGGCTGCGCGCGGCGCAGGAGGCGCTGCGCGTGGCGGGCGTCTATGGCGGCGACGTGGAGCTGATCATCGTCGCCACCGCCACGCCGGATCAGCAGTTTCCCGCCGTGGCGAGCATCCTGCAGGACGCGCTGGGCGCGATGCGCGCCGGCGCTTTTGACCTGAGCGCCGGCTGCTCTGGCTTTGTCTATGGCATGGCCATGGCTAACGCGGCCATCACCTCCGGCATGGCGCGGCGCGTGCTGGTGGTGGGCGCGGAAAAGCTCTCCCGCGTGGTGGATTGGACCGACCGCGCCACCTGCATCCTCTTTGGCGACGGGGCGGGCGCGGTGCTGCTGGAGGGGGTGGAGGGCACCACCGGCATCCTCAGCACGGCGCTCGGCTCCGACGGTTCCGGCGCGGACGCGCTGACCCTGCGCCTGAAGGAGGATGGCGACCCGGCCAGACGCGGCCCTTACATCGCCATGGACGGGCGGCGCGTGTTCAAGTTCGCCACGCGCGCCATGGCTGCGGCGGTGCAGCAGGTGGTGGCGCAGGCGGGGTTGAGCCTGTCCGACCTCAAGATGATCATCCCGCATCAGGCCAACCAGCGGATCATGGACGCGGCATGCGAGGCGATCGGCTATCCGGTGGAAAAGGTGTACAGCAACCTGGAACGGTATGGCAACACCTCCGCCGCCTCGGTGCCCATCGCGCTGTGCGAGGCGGTGAACGAGGGACTGCTGGACGATGGCGACCTGGTGGCGCTGGTGGCGTTTGGCGCGGGGCTGACGTGGGCGGCGGCGCTAGTGCGGTGGGGCCGCACGGTTACCCCGACGTGGTATCAGGCGGGCGAAGCGCAGGTGAAGCAGAAGGTGGCCGTCAGCCTGTGGCGGGCGCGTCGGCTGGCGCAATGGGCGGCCAGGCTGCGCCCGCTGCGGCGGCGCAAGTAGGGAGGCGCGTGATGGGCGAATACGATACGGTGGAGCTGCAGGGCGTGGCGCGGGAAGAGACGCTGGCGGAGGTGCGGGCGCAGATCGCCGCGTGGGGGCTGACGATGCCGGACGTGAGGCCGCTGCCGCTGCATTTTGGGCTGGGTCGCTTCCGCGAGATCGGCGAGACTGAGTTCTGGATCGCCAACGAGGAGGCGCATGGCTATTGCGGCAAGTTCCTCTTTGTGTTCGACGGGCAGACCTGCCCGTATCACTATCATCGGATCAAGCACGAGACCTTTTTCATCGTCAGGGGGAGCGTGCGGATGCGGGTGGGCGAGGAGGAGCGGGTGTTGCACGAGGGCGACCTGCTAGCCATGCCGCCCGGCGTGGGGCATTCCTTCACCAGCATCGGTCCGGCGCTCGTCCTGGAGGTGTCCATGCCCTCCCTCCTACGCGACAACTTTTTCAGCGACCCTCGCATCGGCGAGGGGGGCGTGATCTAGGCGGTGTTTGCGGAGCGTGTGCCATCCGGTCGCTGTGCGCCCTCGCAATGACACCGGCCCTGTCATTGCGAGCGGCCGCAGGGAGCGAAGCAATCCCCCCTCGCCAACGCACACGGGGATCGCTTCGGGCGTTGCGCCCCCCTCGCGATGACACGAGAGCAAGCGCGGGCCTTCACCCGTCACGCGAAACCAAGCGGTCAGCGATCAGCAAAGGCCACAACTGAAAGCTGACAGCTCCCGTCAGCGCGATGTGTGCTCGCGCAGGAAGGCGACGATCTCCGGCACGGCCTGCGCCGCATGCGCCAGCAGGCAAAAGTGCCCGCCATCCGGCAGGGAGAGGAGACGTGCATCGGGCGCGCGCTCGCTGACGAAGCGGGCGTGCGCGTAGGGCGCAAAGGGATCGGTGGGGCTGTGGATGGCCAGTACGGGGGGCTTGCAGCGCTCCAGCGGATACTCCGGCAACGACGCGATCCGCCACAGGTCGTTGAGGATGCCGCTGCGGCGTGCGCTGGTGGTCGCCGCGCCGCGCAGCATGCCGCGCAGCACGCTCATCTTCTCCCAGTCGTCGCGGAGGGCGGCGCGGACGCTCCCCCGAACGCCGCACAGCGCCAGGCACAGCTCCTCGCCCGGACCCGCCAGCAGCCAGCCGATGACGTCGTAGCGCACCAGCCGTTCCGCGACCGCCAGTTGCAGCGGGGAAAAGGGGTGCTGCCGGCTGAATGCGGAAATCAGCACAACCCCAGAGCAGCGGTCGGGGAAGCGCAGCGCGAATTGCAGCGCCGCCGGCCCGCCGGTGGAGACGCCGATGATGGCCGTGCGCGGGATGTGGAGCGCATCCAGCAGCGCAGCGTACAGCTCTGCCTGCTCGCGCGGTGTGTAGCCAGAGGAGAGAGGCGTCTGCAAATAGCCCGGGCGGGAGGGCGCGACGAAGCGAAAGCCGCTCCCCGTGAAGGGGCGCGCCAGGTAGAGGCCCTGGTCATAGCCGCCGGCGAGGCCGTGCGCGATCAGGACCGCCGGCCCGTCGCCCGCCACATCATACTCGACGGGCCCCTGCGCCGTGGCCGCCACGCGGCTGCCAAAGCGCAGCCGCGCCAGCGCGCGCCGTCGGTCGCGGCGGTAGCGGTGATAGAGCGCCACCGCCGCGCCGCCTATCGCCGCACCGAGCGTGATAGTTGAGATACGTCTTTTGTCCATCTGCGCCTCCGGTGATTGTAGCGGTCAGCGAAGGCCCTCTCCCAGCGGGAGAGGGTGCCAGCCGACAGGCTGGCGGGTGAGGGCGACCCGCAACGGCGCAAGGCGGGCAGGACGAGACACCCTCTCCCTGCCCTCTCCCAGCGGGAGAGGGTGCCAGCCGACAGGCTGGCGGGTGAGGGCGACCCGCAACGGCGCAAGGCGGGCAGGACGAGACACCCTCACCCTGCCCTCTCCCAGCGGGAGAGGGTGCCAGCCGACAGGCTGGCGGGTGAGGGTGCGCCGCAACGGCGCAAGCTCGCCAGCACGCGAGACCCTCGTTCGCCCCGCCTACGGCGGCTCACCTTTCCCCCGGCAGGGGAAGGAAGACTGCCTCTACGCGCGCGCCGTCGAATCCGGCGCCAACTTTAACAACCGCCGCGCGTTGCCGTCCCCGATGGCCTGCCGCACCTCGTCCGACACGTCCAGCTCCCGCAGCCACGTCAGGATCGGCAGCTTGGCATTGGGAAAGACGATGTCGGTGCCGAGGAGCATCTTGCGCCAGTGGCGCTGCACAAAGCCGTGCGTGAACTCCGGGTCGCGCGTCATGGCATTATACCCAGAATAGGCGGATAGGTCCAGCCAGAGGTTGTCGTACCGTTCCATCAGGCGGTCTATCGCGCCGCCGGGCGTGACGGGGCCGGACGGATAGCCGGGCCGGCCGTCGTCGTCGCCGGAGATGGCCGCCCAGAAGCCGGGCCCGTGCCCGCACCATTGCACGTTCGGGAACTCGCGCAGGCAGCGCTCCAGCCGCGGCAGGCCGACATCGTCGTGGCAGTAGGCCTGCTTGCTGATCTCGAATACCAGCGGCAGGCCGTGCTCGTCGCACTTGCGATACAGCACCATGTTTAGCGGATCGTCGAACGCCAGCCCGTTGACGTGCTCGCCAAAGCCGCGGCAGTCGTGGTTGCGGACATAGTAGTCAATAAAATCGCCCGCCAGCGGGTAGCGCGGGTCCACGCAGAGAAACGCGATCAAGCGCTCCGGATACTCGTTCCGCGCCGCGACCACCTCCTCGGTGAGCAGGTAGCCCCAGCTCCCCTCCGGGCTTTCCAGCGGCAACAACACGGCGATGTCAATCCCCTCGCGGTTCATGCGGTCCACGAGCTGGTGCGCGGTGAGCGACACCGTGGCGGGGTAGCGCTCTCGCCCCATGCGGCCCATGTGGGCGTGGATGTCAATCATGTGGCTGTCTCCCTGTGGCGCGTGTATGTCGCGCATCTTATGCGCAAGGGACGCAGTTGGCAAATGCGAGTCCCGGCCTCCCGCGGGAGGCCGACGGATACCCCCTAGACAAGAGGCGAACAAATGTGCTATAATATAGCCAGCAACAGGCATAATCTGCGGCGGTAAGGTGTGCAGTTTTGCACAGCAAACGGAGGGGATAAAGCACCTTCTTTTTTTCCGCCTTGTGCCATGGCGGGCCACCCTCACCCGCCAGCCTTGCGCCCGGCACCCTCTCCCACTGGGAGAGGGCAGGGTGAGGGTGTCTCGTCCTGCCCGCCTTGTGCCATGACGGGCCACCCTCACCCGCCAGCCTGCCGGCTGGCACCCTCTCCCGCTGGGAGAGGGCAGGGAGAGGGTGTCTCGTCCTGCCCGCCTGCGCTGATCGCTCTCCAAAAAAAAGAGGGGTGTATATCCCCTCCGTTTTGCATGCACAGGTGCACAGGTGCAATACTGCCGAAACAGCAAAAGGGCCGCACCAGCCTGCGCGATGCGGCCCGCCTGACGCTACCCCACGCGATGCTATGCGGTCGGGGTGGCCTTTTCCTTCTTGCCCTTCTTGTCCTTTTTGACCTTCTTGTCCTTCTTTTCCTTCTTCTGTTCCTTGTTTGCCATTGCCTTCTCTCCTCTCTATCGCTCGACGACACATATATCCCCTGCATGGGCGAGGATGCGCGCTCACGCGGCGAACCGCGCCCATGTCAGCCCCCGTAAGAAACCCGCGCGCCGGACGGCCTAGCGCGCCGGCTTGGGTGGCGCGGCCATCAGGGCGCGAATCTGCTCGGCCAGTTTCTCCGCGCCGGCGATCTGCGGGAACTCCACGCGCAGATTGCCGTGCCCTCTGGCATTGACCACCAGGGTGCCGTAACCCAGAAGTGTACCCACAATGGAGCGCTTGGCCACGACGCTGTCGAGGTTGCGGATTGGCACGTTCATCTTCCGCCGCGACATGACACCACACTCGCCGAGCAGCCGCTCATCGGTCATCACCAGGGTGGTGGTGAGCCGCGTGGCGATGGCGTTGATGGTGGCCCACAGGCCCACCGCTGCGACAAGGACGGCTAACACCCGGAACTGGTTCAAGGCAGGGCTGATGTCCACGAGAGCAATCACCAGGCCGATCACCAGCACGACGATGGGCACGATCACCGCGCCCAGATGCAGCCTGGCGGTAGCGACGACTTGCTCCCCTGGCTGCAGGCTAACGTTCACATTTTTCACTTTTTGGCCTCTTTCCTCGCGCCTGTAATGGATCACGACGTAGCGCAGCTACAGCAACCTGGCGTGCTGTCTCGGTCGGGGCGCGGCGCGTTGCTCCGCGGGAAAGAACGCCAAATGCGTATTGGTTATAGGCTACAGTGGCACACTGTAGTGCAAGATACGATATTTGTCAAATCGGCTTTTCGGGCGCTGCGCCCCTCGCGATGACATGGACGCCCATCATCGCGCGCCGCGACGCCGGTTGACACGTCATGCCGTTCCGCGTACACTCTGTCCCATGTTGCCCGGAGACATGACAAAGCGACAGAGACCCATACGTTGGTGCGCGCTGGCGCTCTGCCTGCTGCTGGCCGCGCTGGCGCGTCCCGGCCACGCGACGGCGGAGGGAGCAACCGCCGGCGCCACGCAGACGGCGTGGCTGCCACTGATCGGCGGTGACACGGGCTGCCTGCCGATCCCCGCCGAGAGCTACGCCACATTGCCCATGAACCCGCCCCCCACCGATCGCCCGGCGGCGCTGCACGCGGACCTGAACCTGGCATTGCGGGGCTATGCGCCGGCGCTCACCTTCCTGGGCCTCGTGGACTATGGCGGGCACGCCGATCCCGACGCGCCGCAACTGCCCAGCCTCTTTGCCGACGGCCGCACCCCCATGTTCGTCGCCAGCTACCGCGTCTATGACTGGGATTGGGCGTGCAACTGCCGCGGCGCGCCGATCGGCTATCCCGATGTAACGCTGCTGGGCATGCGCACGACGCCTGGCGAGACGATCCACGTGCCCGATTCAGGCCGCACGGTGGGCAGCGGCTATGAGGCGTTCGTGCTCTACGCCGGCGCAGAGCGGATCACGCTCAAATACACCCGCGAGGACAATGTCGTGCTCGGCTACACCATCCACCTCGAGGGCGTCTGCGTGGAGCCGCGCCTGCTGGCGCTCTATCAGATGTGGGACGCGGCGGGGCGCGGACAGTTGCCGGTGCTGCGCGCCGGCCAGACCATCGGCCGCGCGCGGGGCAGCGAGATTCGCGTCGCCATCCGCGACGCGGGCTCGTTTCTTGATCCGCGCTCCCGCAAGGACTGGTGGCAGGGGCGGTAGCCGCGTCACTGTCGCGCATCCGAAGCTTTGACAGAGGGGCGCGCTCGCGCTACACTGCGCTCGGATGGTGTCGCCGTTGGCGTGCCAGCAGCGACAGATCGGGATCAGGCAGCACTCACCCGTGGAGGCCACATGTACTACAAAGAGGATTGGGAAGAAGCCAGCGAGCGCATAGTGGCGTGGTGGCGCCGGGAGGATGTGGACCGGCCGATGCTCGTGATCCACGCGCCGCGCGAGCGGCCCCTGCCGCACCCGCCCGCGCCGCCCGTGCCCGATGATCCCCGCGCCATGCGCCTCGATTTCGCCGCGGTGCTGGCGCGCGCGGAGGCGCACTTTGCCGAAACCGCGTATCTGGCCGAGGCGTTCCCATATGTGGCGGCGGATCTCGGCCCGGGCAGCGCCGGGACCTTCCTCGGCGCGGAGCCGGTGTTTCACCCGAACACGGTCTGGTATCGGCCGCGCTTTGCCTCGCTGCCAGAGGCAGAGATCGCCCTGCGCGAGGATAACCCCTGGTGGCAGTGGACGCTGCAGGCCACCCGCCAGGCGGTCGCCCGCGCCGCCGGCCGCTACCTCGTGGCGGTCCCGGACCTAATCGAGAACCTGGACACGCTGGCGGCGGTGGTGGGCACGTACCCGCTCCTCTACGCGCTGAAGGATTGCCCGCACGAGGTGTACCGCCTGCAACGCCAGCTCGTGCCGGCGTGGAACGAGATCTTTGACCGGCTGTACAACATCATCGCGCCCCGGGGCGACGGCAATTCCTTTATGGCGTTCAACATCTGGTCCCCTGGCAAGACGGCCAAGCTGCAATGCGACTTTTCCGCCATGATCTCCGCCGAGACGTTCGACGAGTTCGTCGTGCCTTACATGGAGCAGCAGACGCGCCATCTGGATCGCGTCCTCTATCACCTGGACGGCCCGGGCGCCATCCAGCATCTGCCATCCCTCTGCCGCATGGCGCGGATTGATGCCATCCAGTGGGTGCCGGGCGCGGGCGCGCCGGGCGGCGGCGACCCGTGCTGGGATTTCATCTACCGGCAGGCGCTGGATGCGGGCAAAGGGATCATGGCGCACATGCCGGCGGCGGAAGTGCCCGCCTTCGTACAACGCTTTGGCCGGCGCGGCGTTTATATCAGCGTTGGCGACATGACAAGCGAGGCAGAAGGCCGCGAGCTGATCCGGCGCGTCACAAGATAGCACAAAACAGACTGCCGAGGTCCCCGGAGGGCCTCGACAGTCTCGACAGACAAGACGATGCTACCTTCTGAAGTTCGGGTCCGTCTGCACGATGGTGGGGCCGGTCGCCCTTTTCTCCCGCGACTCGGCCTTTTTCGTCTCGATGAAGGCATCGAACGCGGCGCGATCCACCGGCACATCCACCGGCTTGCCGGTAAAGCCGGACATGAGCATGGCGTCCGCCAGCTCCAGGCCGGCGATCCCCTCCACACCTGGGGAGATGAGCGGCTCGCCGTACATGATAGCGCGCGCCACGTTCCGCACAATGGCGGCATGGCCGGTCTCGTGCGGCTCGATGGGCACTTCGACTTCGGTGGCCTTAGGGCTACCCCACATCTCGGTGCTCGAGTCAGAATAGGCCCGCACACCCTCCGGCACCTCCCAGAAGCGCACCGAGTTCTTTTCCAGCACCAGCTTGCCGTACTCGCCCAGCAGCTCGATGCGAGAGCTGGCGGGCGCCTCGTTTACGCTCTCGTGCACATAGCCGGTCGCGCCGTTCGGATATTCCAGGATAGCCGACGCCTCGTCCTCCACCTCGATGTCATGCTGTCGCGTCATCACGCGCCCATAGACGCGTGAGGGGATGCCGCCCAGCCAGGTGAACAGGTCCAGCCAGTGCGGGGCCTGGTTCATGAGCACGCCGCCGCCCTCGCCGCGCCAGGTGGCACGCCAGGTAGCCGAGTTATAGTACGCCTGCGAGCGGAACCACCCTTCCACCAGCAACGTGCGGTAGAGCGGGCCGAGCCGCCCCTCGGCGACGATCTTGCGCGCGGCCTGCACCATGGGCGACGTGCGCTGGTTGAACATGACGGCAAAGACCACGCCGGTCTCTTTTGCCGTGCGGATCATCTCGTCCGCCGCCGATACCTGCACCGCCATCGGCTTTTCGCTGATGACATGCAGCCCCGCGCGCATCGCCTCGATGGCGATAGGCGGGTGGAAATAGTGCGGCGTGGCCACCAGCACCGCATCACACAGCCCGCTGTTGATCAGGTCACTGGCGTTATCGAACCCGGGCACGTCAAAGGCGTCAGTCGCCGCCTTGAGCGCCTCCGGCGAAGTGTCTGCCACGGCGGTCAGCTGCACCTCCTCGATGCCCGGCATGTTGCGGCAGTGCTGGCTCCCCATACTGCCCACGCCAATCACTCCGAAACGCACAATCTCCATCGCATACCCTCCTTTGTGTCAGCATAATCGCCCGCAAGTATAGCCAGGTGCGGCGGGGGCGCAACTTGCCCCGCGCGAGCGGGGGACTCCTGCGTCGCCTCGCCCCCCGGCATGACAACACAGAACCGCGCGCGAGGCTTTGTGCCGCGCCGGTCATTCGCTGCGCGGTTCTGTCCGATAGTACTCATAGATCGCGTCCATCAGCGGCCGCACGACCCGCGCATAGTGCGCCTGATACACGGCATGTCGCGCTGCGTCCGGCAGGTAGCGCGTCGCCCCTGCCCGCACGGAGGCGTGCGCCTCCGCCGCCGAGGCGAATACGCCGACGCCGATCCCCGCTAGCAGTGCCGCGCCCAGCGCCGCGCCCTCCGCAATGTCCGGCACGACAAAGGGGAGGCCGCACACATCCGCCTTGATCTGTGCCACCAGCGCCGCGCCGTTCCCCCGCCCGGTGCCGATTACGGCATCCGGCGCTGCGCCCAGCAGCGCGCGCAGCGCGTCGAGATTACTGCGCAGCCAGTAGGCGGTGGCCTCCACCGCCGCGCGCGCCACCTCCCGGCGACCATGCCGCAGCTCCAGCCCGGCAAAGAGCGCCCGCGCTTCCGGCGCGCGCTGTGGCACCCCCTTGCCCAGCAGATACGGCAACGCCACAACCCCCTCCGCGCCCGGCGCAACCTCCGCCGCCAGCGCCAGAAGCCGCGCCACCCGCTCTGACGCCGGCGCCAATCCCAGCATCTGCGCCGTCCAGTCCAGGAACGCGTCGCCGGCGTCCAGCCCGCCCTGCACCACAAAAAGCCCCGGCACCACATGGCGATAGGTGGCATAGCCCAGCGCGAACATCTCCGGCGAAGGCTGGAAGGCGTCGCGCAGCCAGAGGATCGCCTCCGACGTGCCCGCCGAATCGAGCACCTGCATCGGGCGCGCGTAGCCACATGCCAGCGCCGCGCAGAGGTGATCGTGCCCGCCAGTAACAACGGCGACGCCGGGCGCGAGGCCGGTCTCGGCGGCGGCTGCCGCCGAGACCCGACCCACTACCGTGCCGCTGGGATGTGGGCAGGGGAGCAGTTCCAGAGGGATACCGGCAATCTCCAGCAGCTCGCGGCACCAATCCCCCGCGGCCTGATCGAAGAGCATGGTGCGCGAAGCGATGGTGCAATCGGTGGCGCGCACGCCGCACAGCCGCCAGAGCGCCATATCCGCCACGCCGAGCCACGACGCCGCCCGCGCAAAGCGATCGGGGTAGGTCTCGCGCAGCCACATCAGCTTGTGAACGCTGTGGATATGCGAGAGGTGCTGGCCGGTGCGGCGAAAGAGGTCATACGGCGCGACCTGCGCCGCCCACCAGTCGCGCTGGGGCCGCGTGCGCGGGTCGTGCCAGGCGATGATGGGGTGCAACGGCGCGCCCGCCGCGTCATAGAGCGTGCCCGCCTCGCCCATGCTGGCCACAGCCACCGCCGCGACCCGCCCGCCAGGCGGCACCGCCGCCGCAAGCTGGCGCAGGCATGTGCGCGCTTCCGCCCAGAGCGCGTTGGGATCGTGCTCGTGCCGTCCCGGGCACGGTGATACGGTCGGCGTATGGGCGCGCGCCTGCGCCACAACCTGGCCCCGCTGCGGCGCATAGAGCACACCCTTGATGTGCGTCGTGCCGATGTCCAGGCCCAGCAGCAGCGCCTCTGCGTCCGGTATCAATGGCGCGACTCTCCTGCCGGGGCCGCCACGCGCTCCAGCCAGCCCGCCACATCGCCATCCGGTAGGTCGCGCAATGTCACGCCGAACACGGCGGCCATCTCCTGCCGCACCAGCCGACGCATCTCCGCCATGGACACCGCCTCGCCGCGCACCTGGCGCACGCTGGCGACGCTGACGCCGGTGAGGCCGCAGGGCACGATCAGCGCCCAGTGCGCTATGATCGGGTCCACGTTCAGGGCAAAACCGTGGTAGGTGATGCCGCGGTCAATGCGCACGCCCAGTGCCGCGATCTTGCCCGCCTCGGTCCAGACGCCGATCAGCCCGTCGCGCCGAAACGCCCTGACCTCCACCTGCGCCAGCGCGCGGATCAGCACCTCTTCCAGCGCATGCATATAATCAGACGCGCCCATGTCATAGTCATGCAGGGCCAGGATTGGGTAGCCCACCAGTTGCCCGGGCCCATGATACGTAACGTCCCCGCCCCGTTCCACGCGGCGCACGGCCACGCCCAGCGCGGCCAGCGTCTCCGGCGGCACGAGGATGTTGCTCTCGTCGGCGCGCCGGCCCAATGTCAGCACCGGCTCATGCTCCAGCAGCAGCATCACGTCGCCGACACGTCCCGCGCGCCGCGCCGCCACCAGCCGATGCTGCATCTCCCAAGCGCGATCGTATGGCTCGACGCCCAGCTCCAAAACCGTGATCTCTCGTCTGTCGCTCACGATGATAGTACCGTCCCCACTAGGTCTCGTTGTCCGCAGGCATATGCCTGACACGTCATGGGCCGCTTCCCCGCGGGTTGCACGATCTCCAGCAACAGTGCCCCTTCCCCCGTCGCCACAGCCAGGCCCTCCGGCGCGCGCACCACGGTCCCCGGCGTCGCATCGCCGCGCCAGTCGGGCAGGGCGCGCGCCTGGATGATCTTCAGGATGTTGCCGCTCACCGTAGTATGAGCGCCCGGCCACGGGTCGAAGGCGCGCACCATCCGCGCGATCTCGACGGCAGGCCGCGTCCAGTCAATGCGCCCATCCTCCCGTGTCAGCGGTGGCGCGTAGGTGGCGCGCGCCTCATCCTGGGGCTGCGGCGCGACCTCCCCCACCAGCCAGCGGGGGAGTGTCTCCAGCAGCAGGTCGCGTCCCGTCGCCGCCAGCCGCGCCGTCAGCGTGCCGGTGGTGTCGGTCGGCGCGATGCTCACGGCGCGCTGCGCCAGGATCGCGCCAGTATCCACTCCCTCATCCATGAGCATGATCGTTACGCCCGTCTCCGCATCGCCGGCCAGGATCGCCGCGGCCACGGGCGCGGCGCCACGGTGGCGTGGGAGCAGGGAGGCATGCACGTTGAGGCAACCGTGGGGCGGCAGCGCCAGCACGGCGGGGCGCAGGATCTGGCCAAACGCGGCGACGACGATGACATCTGGCCGCAGCTCGCGCAACGCCGCAATCGCGCTCTCGCGGCGGAGGCTCTTGGGCTGCATGACCGGCACGCCGTGTGCCATCGCCGCGACCTTGACTGGCGGCGGCAGCAGCGCCTTGCGCCCGCGACCGCCGCGCTGGTCCGGCTGCGTCACTGCCGCTAACACCTCGTGATGGACGACAAGCCCCTCCAGGATCGTCGCGGCGAATTCGGGAGTTCCCATAAAGATGATGCGGGCCATCTCTTCACTCCTCTGGCTGGCCCGGCGCGCGCACCACCGGGCATTCCGGCCCATGGTACCGCGAATCAGGCGAGGGGGCAAATGAAAGAGCTCGTCCGGTGTGGGACGAGCTCCGTAGGGAGGCGACAGACGGGCCCTGAACCACTCGCCCTGTCATTGCGAGCGACCAAAGGAAGAAGCAATCCCCCTGATGGGACAAATCTAGCGCGCAAACGGGTCCGCCGCGTCCCGTAGGCCGTCGCCCACAAAGTTGAAGGCGATAACGGTGGCCATCACAAAGGCCACTGGCGTAATCAGCCAGGGTTGCTGGGTCAGCACTCTCGTGTACTGCGTCTCGCTGAGCAGAACGCCCCAACTCGTCATCGGCGGGCGGATGCCCAGGCCGAGGTAAGAGAGCGCCGTTTCGCCCAAAATCATGCCCGGAATGGACAGCGTTGCCACCACCAACACGTGGCTGAGTATGCTTGGAAAGATGTGCCGCGTGATGATGCGCAAGTCGCTCGATCCGGCAAGCCGCGCCGCCATCACAAAATCCAGCTCGCGGACTGAGAGCGCCTTCGCCCGCACCTGTCGCGATAACCCTGCCCAGCTCACGATCGAAAGCACGATTGTGATCCCAAAATAGACCTTGATGGAGGACCAGTTCGCCGGCACCGCCGCCGCCAACGCCAACCAGAGCGGGATCTGCGGGAACGCCAGCAACACCTCGACTACCCGCTGCGTTATCACATCGAAGGTACCCCCGTAGAAGCCAGACATGGTGCCCACGAAGGACCCGATAACCAGGCTAATAGCGATGCCGACAAGGCCGACCGTTAATGAGATTTGCGAACCGTACAGGATACGCGATAGCAGATCGCGCCCCTGCCGATCCGTGCCGAGCAGGAAAACTACACCCCCCTCCGCTGGCAGGAACAGGTGCACATCAGAGCGAATGAGTCCCAGGATCGTGTACGGTTCCCCTTTCTGGAAATAGCGGATGGGATACCGTACCTCTAGATTGGGAGAATAGGTCGCCCTGAAAGTCTCTGGGTCAACCTTCCTCACCAGTTCGTAGACAAAAGGCCAGTGGAAATTGCCTTCCGTGTCGCGAATGTGGATGACATGCGGTGCGGCAGCCGGGTACTTGTCGTGGGTCTGTCTGACACCATAGGGTGCAAGAAAGCCAGCGAGAATAGCCACCAGATACATAAGGGCAAGGAAGATGGCGCTGGCCACGGCCGGCTTACTGCGCTTGAAACGCAGCCACATGAGTTGCCTCACGCTCATCAGCTCGATGGTTTTCTCGGCGTAAGTCTCTTCAGATTGAGGCCCGACGGATAATGGCGCGTCTTTCGCCTCTGATGCCATTGGTCTCTCCTCTAGAATAAGTACCAGTTCTCAAGCATGGCGACCGAATGATGGCCCACAGTTCACCGGCGATCGCTTCCTGCTAATCGTACCGAATGCGTGGGTCTAACCATGCCAGCATGATGTCAGCCAGCAGATTGCCGATGACGAGCAACACACTTATCAGCACAAGCATTGTGCCACCGAGATACATATCCTGTACTTGCAGTGACTGCAGGTAGAGTGGGCCAGTGGTGGGCAGGTTCAGTATGATGCCGGTGATGCTTTCGCCCGACACAAGGCCTGGCAACGACATGCCTAGGCTCATGATAAGCGGATGCATGGCGGTACGCACTGCATACTTCCACACGACAGTGCGCTCCGGCAAACCCTTGGATCGGGCAACCTGGACATAGTTGGCACCCAGGGTATCCAGCAGATTGCCGCGCATCACGCGGATCAGACCTGCGGTGGATGAGATCGCCACAATGGCTGCCGGAATCCAGAGGTGCTGCAGGAGATTGCCCACTCTCGCCAGCGACCAGGGCGCGGTCTGGTACTCTGGCGAGAAGAGGCCAATCGGCACTTCTCCGAACAGGCGAGTGCCAACAAGCAAAAAGATCAGCGCCAGCAAAAAGCTTGGCATCCCCAGACCCAGAAACGCCACGCCGGTGAAAAAGTGATCGCCAATCGAATACTGATGTGTGGCAGAGTACACCCCGATGAATAGCCCCAATACCCAGGTGATCAGCATACTCGACACTGACAAGATCACCGTCATCAGCAGTCGCTCACCAATCAAGGAGCGAACCGGCTTCATGTAGGCAAAAGAGTCGCCAAAGTCCCCGCGTACAAAGTTGAATGCCCACTTTACGAAGCGCTGATACACGGGCAGATCCAGGCCATAGCGGCGGCGGAGATTCGCCACCTCTTCCTTGGCGCCGGTATGGCCCTGCGCCTCCAACTGCTGGATGCGGTATGTCAAATAGTCTCCGGGGGGTAGCTCGATGATGATGAAACCGACGACGACTATCAGCAGCAATGTCGGAATCGTCGCCATCACTCGCTGCACGATATACTTGATCACGTTTGCTCCTCTCCATCGCCGTAATGGAGGAATCTAGAAGTGCCTTCGATGCCGACCGTCCCCATCTCCAACCGATCCTGCGTGACGGTTACTAACGTAACGCCGCTGTGCCTGGAGGCGGAACCAGGTCGGGCCTGCCTGACCGGCGATCAAGGCAGAGGCGCTGCCACGCCACGCGATAGACGAGGCAGCGCCTCTGCTACCCGATGCCTGCGCAGATGAACCTCTACTTCTTGAAGAAGAACTGCTCAGGAGAGGCGGTGCCAGGATAGCCCAAGTCCCACGGGCCATACAGGCCAAACTGCTGCACATTGCGGAAGTTGTTCTTGGCCACGATGGCGCTCGGCAAGTCGCCCACCGTACCGATGTGCAGCGGGCCTTCGTCTATGTGAATCTGGTAGGCCGCCAGCAACTTGGCAGTCCGCTCGTTCTCATCGGCGATCTGGATCAGCTCATCGTAGGCCTTTTGCAGTCTCTCCAGGAAACCGCCTGGAGGCGGCTGCACGCCCTGTTTCCCGCCAGTCTGATAGTAGAGGCCAAAGCGCGGGCCGCCGATGCAGTACGTAACGTTCTCGATCGGCGTCCACACCGGAGGCGCAGAGATGAGACCCCACGCCGCCGCGCCACCGCCCCAGGCTCTGACCATCGTTTCGCCTGCATTGACGCGCTGCGTTACGACCGTACCCGCGATGGCGTTCATCGTGGTCTTGAGGCCCACCGCTTCCCAGTCCTGCTTCACAAAGTCAGTGCCATCCAGGCATTGTTGATCGCCATCAGATGGGACGTCAATGATCATCTCCAGCGGTTTGCCATTGGGCCGCTCTCGCCAGCCATCGCCATTCACATCCTTGACGCCTGCCTTATCCAGGAGCTGCTTCGCCAGGTCGGGGTTGTAGTCGGCAGCAAGCGATGCCCACTGCTCAAAGACCTTTCTTCCCTCCGGCGTCTGGAACTCGGCGCTCTCCGAGCTCAGCGCAGACTGACGAGGCCGGCCAAGGCCGAGGAAGACAATATCGTTGATCCGGTTCCGGTTGATCGCATGAGAGAGCGCCTTGCGAAAGTCCTGCTTGTACATCAGCTCCACGATCTCCGGATCGGGATAGTCGTAGTAGAGGATGAGCCATGGCCATGCATACGTGCCACGCCCAGACATGATCACGCGATAGTCGCCCTTCTGCTCGTTCTCTCTCAGAAGCGGCACATCCTTGAGCGGAAAGTCGCGGAACTGGCAGTCCAATTCACCGGCAATCGCCTTCATGGTCACCAGTTCGGCTTGGGCCACGATGGTTACATCCCACCTGTCAATATACGGCAACTGGTTCCCCTGCGGATCTACCTTCCAGTAGTACGGGTTCCGTTCGAATGCCGCCCGTTGACCCGACACGAACTCCGTCGTATGCCAGGCATTGATATTCGGCATGTCGGGGTACCGGATACGGTTATTGTAGTGGTCAACGAGCGCGTTGATGCCGGTAACCGATGTGTTGTACTTGGGGTGATACTGCTTCAGATAGTGGGCTGGGACCGTGTACCAGGCAGAGCGGGAATAACCGCGAGTCATGTAGGCCAGGAAGAGCGGGTTGGGAGCTGTCCAGTTGAACTTCAGAGTGTAATCATCCACCTTGGTCACGGTCATCAGTTCGCCTTTTACGCGGGCGCCTGTCGGTTCGACCTGCTTGACCGTCTGATCCAGAACCATATCCTGCCAGTAGAACACAAAGTCGTTGAACGTCAGAGGCTCACCGTCGGACCACTTGATCCCTTTGCGCAGGGAGATGGTCAATTCGGTGGCGTTGCTGTTCCACTGGTATCCCTGGAGTTGGTTGACATAGAACCCCTTGACATCACGCTCCCACTTGAGCCATGGCTCGACATGGTTCGTCATGTTCTGCCAGCCCATGCCGTCGCCGACACTGATCTGACGCCAGGTGCCACCATACTGGCCAATCTCCTCGACGGGTGGCACCACAAGCGGCTCCGTCGGCAGACGCTGATCCAGCGGCGGCAGCTTGCCGGCCTTGACTAGCTCGGCGAGCATGGGGGCCTCTTTATACTCGACGGCAGGGGGAGTCGTGGGCTGGGCCGGGGCCGTCGTGGGCTGAGCCGGCGCTTTCGTCGGCTGGGCCGGGGCGGTG
>JAIOAV010000080.1 GCA_019873665.1 Chloroflexota bacterium | reverse complement strand
AAAGAGGGTTTTCAGGTCAGCGTTGCCCATACAGGCCGGGAAGGGCTCCAGCTTGCCCGCAGTGAGGCACCAGACCTGATCATCTTGGATATCCGCCTGCCGGATATTAGCGGGTTTGACGTCTGCCGCGAGTTGCGCAAGGATCTGAAACAACCGATCCTGATGTTGACAGCGCGAGACGAGGAGACCGACAAGGTGCTCGGCCTGGAGTTGGGAGCGGATGACTACGTCACCAAGCCTTATGGCTTGCGTGAGCTGATCTCACGTGTGCGGGCGCTGTTGCGGCGGGCGTATGGTGATCTCGTCATCGGGCCGCAGGGAACGCGTATCGCCGTCGGGGACCTGGTGTTGGATATAGAGCGGCAGCAAGTTACCAAGCGCGGAGTGCCCGTGAACTTGACGTCAACTGAGTTTCGTCTGCTCAGCTATCTGGCAGCGCATCCCAACCGACCCTTCACCCGTGAGGAGTTGATTAACGCAGCATGGGGATATGCCCAATTCTTCGGTGATGAGCGAACTGTGGATGTGCATATTCGCCATCTGCGGGAAAAGATCGAGGATGTGCCTGCCGCGCCGCGCTATATCGTCACCGTGCGCGGCGTCGGTTACCGCTTCCAGACGTCAGGCGGAGGAGCCGATGATCAGGATGAATAGCCTGCACCTCCACTGGCGTCGTCTTCCTTGCCCTCGGCCTCTTCCTCCGCCGCGGTCATGTATGGGATCGAGTTGATGAGGCGACGATCCGTCTCGATAGCGGCGACTGCCTGACGCGTGAGATAGACGATGTACTCGGTGGGGCTGCGGAAGCCGGTTCCCTGGATGATCTTTTCCAGACGCAGGTATAACTCCTTGGGAATGCTGATCGTGGTATACTTGCCGGGCATGCCCTCCTCCCTTTCTACCAGCGCAGCACCCGCACTCCCGCCTATTGGCCGCAATAGGGGCAGATGTTCCACTTCAGGTTCAGCAAACGGCCACAGTTGGCGCATCGGTCTTTGAGCTGTGTGTGGCAGTTTGGGCACACCAGAAAATCGGCCTCGATCTTTTGCTTGCAGCCCGGGCAGACGTACTGATCCTCGATATCCTGCAGCAGGGCCTCCTCTTCTAGCGCGCGCTGATACGCTTCGGCAAGAGTCTGTTTTGGGCGCAGCACAAGGTAGATCACCAAGCCGGGGATGTTGAAAACGAGCACCAACAGAACCGAGAGGATGGTTACTAGAATGTCGCGGGATCGCGAGCGGATGTCGGCGAAAGTCCAGATCACCATGCTCAACCAGAAGGCAAGTGTATAAGCCCCTAGAAAGAAGAGGATGATCTGGATGATGGTGCCGAGACCAGCGGGCAACTCGATGGAAGATGGCATGTGAACTGTTCACTCCTCGGTTTGAGTCATTGCCTATTATACTACAGTCGTATCTTTTTGTCATATTCACACGTCTCCTAATCAAAGGTGTGCCGGCCTTTGGTTGCGACAACAACTGGGGCTCTGCCCAAGATTGTGAGGTGGCAGACACTCGGCATATCAATGGGGTACTTGTGACTGCTTGATCTTTGGTGGATGCTGCTCGTGACCACTACTGGTTGTGTAATGGCGACTTGCGTCAGTACCACAGGTTGTGGCTGGCAAGATTCTTCACCAGCTGTCGAACAATCACGGGTACTTTTGGCTATTGACAACGTCTCCTACGGAGGCTATAATCCAGACATAGCAGGCGATAATCAAGCCGGTGCTGCCGCTTCGCGTTTTTGTGGGGCCGGGAACGAAGACCGCGTAGCGTCTTCACGGCCTTCCAAGGGAGGTTTTGGATGCGCTATCGAAGCACATTGCTGGTAGGTTTTTGCATCGTTGCCCTCCTCGTCAGCAGCATCGGCGTCGGGTGGACCTGGCAACCATCGCGGCCAGTCTCTGCCAGCAGCGTCCCGGTGCTCACGCTACTGGAAGGGCGCTTTCAGGTCCGCGGTTATGCTTATGGTAGTGTCTACTATATTGCCGTGACGGCGACAGAGAGCGAACTCTGGTCGCTTTATGACCTGCGCATTTTCGGCGTCAACCTCACGGCAGGCCAGATGGATCACCTGATCATGAACTGGCCGTACGAATATACCGTTCCTTCCCCCGATCCGACGCTTTTTGCCGCTGCCGGTCGCCAGTATCTGAACGAAGCGGAAAAGGTGGGCGGGCAGTGGCTGTTGAACCCCACCTTCAACTGGTATTATGCCCTGCACTACAACGGGCTGCGCGAGGATGGGCTAGGCTTTAACGGGACGAGCCACCCCGCGCCCGGGAGCACGCACGTTTTCAAGCTGGTGTTTGATCAGGACATGGGCCTGACGAGCATTGGTGTGGGCATTGATGCCCGCCCCCCGCATGGCGCGACGAACTCGCAGGTGCGCACCGGTATCCTGACCTTTGGCTCGCAGGAGTATACGGCGACGCCTACTCATACCGGGACCTGGACGCCGACATATACACCCACTGCCACGCCGACCCATACGCCTACTGCCACGTACACGGCGACGGCCACGAATACGCACACACCATCTGCGACACACACGGCAACATCTACCGCGACGCACACTGCTACCTGGACGCCGACGGCGACCAGCACTCATACGCCGACGGCGACGAATACTGTGACGCCCACTAGCACGGCGACGCCGACACATACCGCGACGGCCACTAACACGCCGACCTCCACGCCGGCGAGTACTCACACAGCTACGCCGACGAACACGGCGACGGCCACCGCGACGCACACCGCGACGGCGACACCGACTTGTACGGCTACGTCCACATCCACGAGCACCGCCACAGCGACGCACACTGCGACGGTGACGGCCACCAGCACCCAGACATTTACGCCGACGAATACAGCCACGGCTACTGCAACAGGTACGCCCACTCCTACTGCCACGAACAGCGCGACGCCGACGGTGACAGCCACACCGACGCAGACCTACACTCCTACCATCACCTACACACCTACGGCGACGCCCACGCCGCATCGCATTTACCTGCCCATTATCTACAAGGAGCGGCGTCCGACGCCCACGCCGACGCCGACGTTCACCAGGACATTCACGCCGACCTTCACGCCGACGACGACGAGCACATGGACCAGCACACCAACGGCGACAGCGACGTCACCTTATACGCCGACGCCTACCTATACCGCAACGCATACGCCAACCAGCACGGCAACTCATACGGTAACCCATACGCCGACATTCACGGCGACTTGTACGCCGACGTCAACCAATACAGCCACACCCACGAACACCGCCACCAGCACGCCGACCTTTACGGCGACGGCGACGCCGACGCATACCGCGACGAATACGGCTACCGTAACCGTGACGTCTACGTCCACGCCAACGCCGACGGAAACGCGCTGCCCCGTCGAGATCATCGGCGAGGTGGATGCCGTCTTTTACTTTGACCCTGGCATCTCCTTCATCACGGCCTTCACCAATACCTCCAGTTGCGACTTTGTCGGCACGCCGGAGGAGCGAACGGTCATCCTGCGCGCCTATGCCACAAACGATGCGATCAATCCGATCCAGTGGCGTGAGGTGCCGATCGTCGTGCCGGAAATACCGGCCGGTGGCTCTCTGTTTGGACGCTGGAACTGGCAGATCCCGCCCGGCTCGCCGCGCACGCCGCTCGACCAGCGCGACCTGAAGTTCGACATGCACGCTCAGTGGTATGTGGCGTGGCTGGAATGGAAAGGCGCGCGCATTTCGCCGGTGATATGGGTGTTTGACTATGATTATGTGCCGTAGCCGGTAGAGCATGTTCCGCGCGGAGGTCCCCGCGCCGCCAGCGGGATCGCTTCCGCGCACTCGCGTACTGTGCCCCTTGCGTCGTGCGCGATGCCGGTCGGATGCCATTTGTCGCATTCCGGCTAGTTTCTCGACGATTCGCTTTTGGCACTCACGAGGAGGACGACTCAAGTGAAGACACGACGCATCGCCTTGTCGGCCACGATGGGGATCTCCCTGCTGCTTGTGCAACTGGTCGCGCGCTGGATCCCGATTCAGGCGGCACCCCTCACGCCGCCGCCGAGCATCGAGCTGTTGGGCCATCTCATACGCCCCGCGGGGAGCAACGAGTTCACGGATATCGAGCTGGTGGGCGATCTCGCCTACATGACAGCGCGCCAAGGCGGTCTGCAGATCGTGTCGGTCGCTAACCCCGGCGCGCCCGAGCTGCTCAGCGCTCTACCCACCGTTGGCAAAGCGCAAGCGGTGCGGGTGCAGGGCGCCTATGCATATGTGGCGGACTATGACGGCTACTTTCACATCGTGAACGTCGCCGATCCGCGTCGCCCTCAACTGGTTAGCAGCACGCACGTGCCCGGCTGGGGCGTGAACCTGGACATAGAGGGCAACCTTCTCTACTTGGCGCAGATGAACTCGGGGCTCTATATCTACAACGTATCCAATCCGATGAGCCCGCAGCGCATCGCCTTTGATCGGTGCACGCCGCTGGCGCTTGAGGTGCAAGGGGATCACGCGTACGTCTCGGATGGCGATGTCAACAACTTGCTGCGCATCTATGATGTCTCTTACCCTTACGCGCCCTGGCAAAGCGGGCTCATTTCGATTCCCACGCCGCGTGGCCTGGCAGTAGTGGGTGATTTGGCCTACGTGACTGCGCGTTGGAATGGAGTGTATGTGGTGGATATCTCTAGCCCCAGCGCGCCGAAAAAGGCTGGCTCCCGCGAGTTGCCGGGAGAGTCGGTCAATGTCTTTTACCGTGACGGGCGGCTCTACGTGAGTGCTGGCGAAGGTGGCCTGCACATCCTGGAGACGTGGGACCTGCAACACCCGTCGCTGGTATACTCCTGGCGACTGCCTGCCACAGCCGTCGCACCCGGCTCCTACTACAAGAACGGATATACGGTGCAAAGCTGGGTCGAGAATGGCTTGATCTATCTCGTTGACCTGGAGAACGGCCTCTATATCCTGCGTGCCAGCCTGCCGCCGCTGACGAACCAACAGACATCACTGCAACGCGGGGTTGCTGGCTATCAGGACATGGCGGACACGCATCTCTTTGCCTGGAACACGGCGCAGACCGCCGGCGAATCCACGCGGCTCAAGACTACCACAGGCAATATCCGCAATATCCTCATCCGCTTTGACGTCAGCCGTGTGCCCGCCGGTGCGTACAACATCCACGCCAGCCTCCAGCTCTATGTCGCGCAATCAGCCACAGAGACGGTGCAGCTCGAAGCGTACCGGGTGCTGCGCCGCTGGGAAGAGAACCTGGCCAACTGGAACCAGCCGAGGCATGGGGAATCGTGGGCTGGCGGCGGGTGCAACGGCGTGGGGCTCGATCGCGAGGCACAACCGTTCGAGGTGGTCACGCTGCCGCCATCCGGCTGGGTCTGTTTTGATGTGAGCGACTTGGTAGTAGACTGGCTGGCCAATCCAGCCAGCAATGATGGCTTGCTAATCAAGAGCGTCGGCACGCTGTATCACACGCCGGAATTCGTCTCCTCGGAAGACGCTGATGTGGCATATCGGCCCAAGCTTATGATCGGCTACCTGTTGCCGCCGACGCCGACGCCCACGAATACAGATACGCCCACGGCCACGCCAACGCCGACCAGCACTCACACGGCCACCGCGACGCCAACTGATACGCCCAGTCCAACGCCAACGGATACACCGACGCGCACGCCGAAACCGGATACACTGACACCGACGGTGACGCGGACGCCTACAGTGACGCGGACGCCCACGCCGACGATCTATCGCATCCACCTCCCGCTGGTGCTGCGGGTACGCTTTGACGACGACCTGCCGCGCGCGACGCGGTAGGCTCGCGCGGACAATAAAGGCCTTCTCGCAGCGCGGGAAGGCCTTTTCGTTTCGGCGTCAGATCAACCGGTGGCCTGCACGTCCAGCACAACCTTGAGCGTCTTTTCGTCCTCAGCATCGAGCTGTGCGAACGCTTTGCCCGCCTCGCTGATCGGCAGACGGTGCGAGATGAGCAGTTCCGGGTGAAGTAGGCCCTTGGAGAGGAGGCGAATGCCGCGCGGGAACTCGCCGCAGGTGACACGGGAGGCGATCAACTCGGCCTCTTTGATGACCAGCGTCTTGAAATGCACTGCCGAAGTCTGTTCGCCCAGCCCTAGGGTCACAATGCGGCCGCCGTTACGCACCATGCGCACCGCCTGGCCCAGCGGCGGCTCTTGTCCTGCCACTTCTGTGTAATGGCCGATCGCCTCGATCACGCAGTCAACTCCCTCGCCGTCGGTCAACTCCAGCACGCGAGCCACTGCATCTTCGCGCCGCACGCTGATCGTCGTCTCCGCGCCGATCTTTTGCGCGAGCCCCAGCCGGTAATCAGAGGTGTCGGTGATGATGGCTAGCGATGGGCTGGCGCTGTGGCAGAGGACGTCGAGGATGGAGAGGCCCACCTTGCCCGCGCCCAGGATGGCGACTCGCTCGCCGGGTTGCACCTGCCCGCGACTCAGGGCATGATGCCCGATGGAATAAAGCTCCACCATGGGCACATCCACCATCGGGATCGCCTCTGGCAGGCGGAACAGTCGGTCGGTCGGCACGGCGACATACTGCCCAAAGCCGCCGTCCAGGTCAATGCCCAGCAGCTTGAGCGTGCGACAGGCGTTGATGTGGCCGGTGATGCAGGCCGTGCAGTGGCCACACGAGATGATGGGGTCAATGACCACTTGATCGCCGACCTGATAGTCCACCACGTTTTTGCCGATTTCCACGATCTCGCCGCCGAACTCATGCCCCAAGATGGCCGGGTAGCGCACCCGCTCGTGAAACTCGCCCCGGTAGACGTGCAGGTCCGTGCCGCAGATCCCAGCATAACGGGACTTGACCAGCACTTCGTTCGGTTTGATCTGTGGATCCGGCGCCTGGCCGATACGCATGTTACGATCGCCGTACAGAATGGCTGCTTTCATGTATGGAGAGCTCCTTCCCAGAGATCAGGTATGACAATGCAATAACGGGTCTAGAGTGGCGCGCCGTGTCCCATCAGCTTCTGGCGATTCTCCAGAAGGTAGTGCACGCGGGCATCCACCTCTGCCACGATGGCGGCAACGATCTCCTCCCCCCACGCGGCGGTCGCGTCCTGGACGCCGTTATTGCTGGCACCGACGAGCGCTTGCGAGCGGTCCGCAGGGAGCAAGGAAAGGTCCTGCATGCCGGGATCAAGCGCCATCAGCAGCGAGGTCTCCCATTTGCCGGCGTGGTCGCCCGCCGGACTGAAACGGTCGCGCACTAGCTCGTAGCCAGTGAATGGCCACACAAGCATCTTGTCGCCGGATGGCTGTGCCTGGTGAAAGATGCTTGCCGCGGCGCGGGCGTGATCCAGCAACGGATAGTGCCCGGCGCCGATGACCAGCAGCTTGAAGCCGAGGCTTTTGATCTCAAAGCAGATATGCAGCAAGAGGTGGTGATAGTTGGTATTCTGCTCCGCCGGGGTCTGATACATATAGCCCGGGGCAAAGTTCTCCGGCGGCAGCCCCATCTTGGTGGCGATCTCGGCGCGGTCGCGCGCATTCGCCTCCATCAGCGCCTGTTCGCGCGACTCGCCATAGTAGAGCGGTGGGAAGACGAGACCGCCCGTATGCTGAGCGCAACGAATCAGCAGTTGGTGGATCTTGAGCGTGTCTAGGCCGACCGGGTTGTGCTCCCCGTGCCACTCGATCGTGCCGATAGGCAGATAAGCCACCGGGCACGCTTCCCGCTGGCTCACGATCTGCGCTGGGCGTAACCGTTCGTAGCGGACCTCCATTGCGTCCTCCTTTCGTATCCTGGCCGTCTTCAGAATATGATACGCCGAAGGAGTGCATGGGCAAATGCTCGCCCACCATCTCGATGCCGCCTGGTCACCTTTTGTGGGAGGTTTCGTTGACGTCGCCTGTGGAGCGTGCTACAATGGCAACCCATGCATGTGATGATATGGTGGCACATTCTTCTGGGGATATGGCTCGGCCTGATGCTGGTGAGCAGCACGGGAAGCGAGGGGATGGTGGCCTGGCTGCGACGCGGCGATGCGCTGGCAGCCGGTACGTATTATGCGAGAGCCACTGAGGCTTACCTAGCTGCCTCCTGCTGGGATGGCACAGACCCGACGCCATATCTGCGTGCGGGTCGCATCTATTTGCGACAGGGGCGCTTTGCGCTCGCAGAGGCCGCGCTGTGGCGGGCGCATCTGAACGCGCCGACGGCGCTGGACATCATGGCCGCGCTGGGCGATCTGGAGTCGGCACGCGGGAACCCGCGCCTGGCGGCGCGTTGGTATCGCCGGGCAACGCAGACAGCGTCGAGGAGGGCCGATCTTCTGGCGGCGTTGGGCGAGGCTTCGCTCCGGGCGGGCGATTTCGACGAGGCCAGGGCCAGCTTGGCGCACGCCGTGGAGCTTGAGCCCAATCTGGCAGCGGCACAATATCAACTGGCCCTGCTGCTGGCTCAGACGGAGCCGGGGGCGGCGCGTGCCCATCTCGAGCGCGCCAGGCAAGGGGCGGACGCGCGGTTGACAGCGCAGGCGGATGCGATGCTGGCGTCGCTGGATGAGATAGCCGCGATGGAAAGCGCGGCGGAGCGTGCCGCACGGCTGGGATTGGCCTATCTTCGGCAGGAGGCGTGGACGTTAGCACGAGCGCAATTGACGGCAGCGCTCGCCGCGTTGCCAGATAGCGGCGAGCTACACGCCTATCTTGGCTACGCGCTCTACCAGCTCGGTGAATACGGGGCGGCTGAAAAGGAGATCGGGGCAGCCCTGGAACTAGATCCCGGCAATCCACAAGCGCATCACTTTTTGGCGATGATCTACCGCCGGCTTGGCTGGTCGCGCCTGGCGCTCGAGTCGCTGGCCAGAGCGTACGAGTTGGACCCCGCGAGCCCCGCGATCGCTGCCGAGATCGCGCAGGGCTGCGCCGACCTGGGGGCATATGTCGAAGCCGAGGCGTGGTTTGCCCAGGCGGTGAAACTCGCGCCGGATGACGTCAGCTATCTCCTACTGCAAGCAGCCTTTCACGTCGAGCGCGTGTACCATGTGGCGGAGCGAGGCATCCCTGCCGCTGAAGCAGCACTAGCGCTGCAACCCGCGGCAGCGGATGCACACAGCCTGCTCGGGTGGGGCCTCTATCTCGTGGGCCGCCGTGAGACGGCAGAAGCACACATGCAAAGAGCGCTGGCCCTCGATCCCTCATTGACCAGCGCTCACTTTCGTATCGCGGAACTATATGCTGGCAGCGGACGGCTGCCAGAGGCAACCAGTCACTACCAGCGGGTAGTTGATCTGGACTGCCTTGGTGTTCTCAGGGAGCGAGCACTGCAGGCGCTAGAGCGCCTGAAAGGCGCGCGTCCCACCTCCCAATGAATCATCTGCCGATGGCAAACTCACCAGACGCAGGGACAGCTTTTGCAGTAGTTGCCGCCTAACAGGACCAGGTCAAAGACGTTGACCACATTGTCCTGGTTAAAGTCAACCCTTGGATCACCCGGAGGCGAGCTTCCATAGACAGAGCCGAGCTGCACGAGATCATAGATATTCACGACGTTATCGCCATTCACGTCGCCTGCCAAAAGCGTTACATCGGGCAAGCTCACTGATCCGCCACTCGTTACCACCACGCCATCGCGACTGGCGCAAAGATAGCCCGCCAGCGTCGCAGAACTCGTGTAGGTCCCAGGGGTAATGTTGCTGATGGTGAAACGCCCATCCGCGCCAGTCAATGCCGACCAGCTGCCGACTCTCACCAGCACTCCGCTATAGTTGCTCCGCCCCTGTACGAGCACGCGTCCGCTGACGCTTCCTGTTGTTTGGGGCACGCTGACGATGTTGATGATACCGTTCTGCCGGGTCATCGTCAGGCAGCAGGAATCGGAACCCACTGCCGAGATGCGCGCGATGGAAACACCGGTTGTGCCCGGGGTGAGCGCCCTGAAACGGATGAACGCCAGCGCACCGCTGCCGTTTGCCGGTGGCGCCGGCCGTAGCAAGGAGATCGCATAAGCGATGTTCCCGGCCTGGTTTTCCGCGATATTCTGCGCCACAAAGTAATGCTCCGGGTCGGGGAAATCGCCCGGCAAGATTTGCACGCCAATCGTGCCTGGCTTGTCGTCTTGTACCTGGAGGAACGCCGGATCGAAGGTGAGAGTGATTTCGATGCCGTACAGATCACTCACGTTCTCCAGGCGAATGGCGACTGTCACGTCGCTCCCTACCGCCACACCAGAGGCAGACTCGACGCGGATGTGACCACCCGGTTTGGTGCATCCGCTGGGGCAATCCGAATCCGCGGTGGGCATAGCGGCCTGGCTGGCGGGAGAATACGCTCCCAACGCCAGTGCCATCAGCGCTGCCAGCAAGACGATGGCATATTGCCAGATCCAATGATGTCGCATCCATGTTCGCTGCTGTGCCATGATTCGCCCTCTTTCTCCCCCCCAATACAGACAGTGCCTCGCTGTTCAGGTTACCACGATATACCGCGCGTGGCAAGAAGGCGCGGGGACCTCACTTGCCGTTGCCACGGCTGGCTTCCCGTTCCATATCGGATAGCGATCTGGAGAGCTCGGCGATCGCGACGCGCTGCTTGCGATAAAAGTCCGATTCGCTGATCGCCAGGCGTTGCGCCACATCGCGCGTCTTGATCCCTTTTAGGAAGCGCATCTCCAGAATGTTGTAGATCAGCCACTCGGTAGCGGTATAGCGCCGCTCGCCCACCGGCTTGAGCCGCTCGATCGCCTCGTGCAGCACGGCGCGCAGCGCTTTGGATGGAACGCCATCGTTCTGTTCCAGCGCGGCCGCCACCAGCTTCAGGCGCAAGAGCGGGCTCTTGCTGAGGCGTGGGCCGCCCCAGTAATCGTTGAGCGCCTCCTTCACCCACTGCGTGAACTCGGGAGAATCTACCGGGTTTACCTCCAGCGTGCCGAGACGCCCGGAGCGGGCATAGTGCGGCGTGCTGCGCAAGCGCTGCAGCGCCTCGATCTCGGGGGCAAGCCGCTGTAGCGTGCCAAAGATCTCCTGTTGCAGTCGAGTATCCTCCAGCGCCCGCTCCGCCTGGCTGGCCAGCTCGGAAATGGTCTCCAGTTCTCGTGGGCTGAGGTAGAGCTTGCGCATCTGAGCTTCAATGCCCATGATGCCCAGCGTCTCCTTGTTGTCCTTGGTGTTCAGGGCCAACAGCCAGTAACCGTTGTGCAACACAAAGGCATCGTTGTCAAACACTCCTCGTCGGCCTTGGCTTTTCCGTTGTTCGGCAAAGAGCGCCACTATCTCCGTCAGGTTAGCGTGAGACAAAAAGTGCTCCGCCCGATCGCGTGAGCCGCAAAAGACGCGAATCTGCAACTCGTGGTCTTCCATGGCCACGATAAAGCCGGTGCGCACGCGTAAAAAGTCGCACACGGTGGTCAACAGGCTCTCAAGGAGCTGCACCAGGTCCGTCGTGGTGAACAGGCGCTGGTCAAGCGTCTGGATCCACGCTAGCTCATCGCGGTCCTGTCTATATATTAGACGATCAATGTACGGTTTAGCTACGTTGATAATGACCTGAAATAGCACGATTCCGACAATCACTGTGAAAATCAGAACCGTATCGCGCGGCAGGCCGAGGATCCGCTCGACGCGGGGGATGACCAGCATCAGCGCAATGATGGCAATCCCTACCACCGGCCCGCGCAGGAGATAGTGGATCATGGTGTGTTTGATCACACGGTCGGGGGTCAGCACGCCATGATAGGCCACCGCATAGCCCATTACCACCGTCATCAGGGCTATGCCCACGTTGGCAACGAGGGAAAAGGCCAAGATCCAATTGGGAGAGACCCATGCCGGGATGATCGTGGTCAGCAAATGGGGAACGATGCCTGCAGCCGGGGCGACGGAAGCCAGGCCCAGGTACGCCATCCGCCGCCGCGATGTGGACGTCAGGCAGCGCCGCCGCGCCAGCTGCATGTTGCGCAGTCCCCAGATGGTGGTGATGGCAAAGTAGAGCAGATATGTCCAGAAGAAAGCGCCAGGATCCAGACGCGCAATCCCATCGCGATACCCGCCTCCTCGCACAACGCGATCTGTGAAGGCTGCCAGGGTGAAGAAGGCGAGGCTGATGCCATACGTGACAGGAATCGCGAGACGTCTGATCTTGGACTCATCGCCGGTGGTGCACAGCACGGCATCGGAGAAGTGCAGGTAGGCGGCCGGCACAAAGGCGATGCCGAGCCACTGCACGCGCAGCCAGATAAGCGCCGCGCTCTCGGTAATGACGTTGGCGATGATGACATCCACGACAAAGGCCACCGTCACAAAGGCGAGCAAAGCCAAGAATCCCCGCGCCACGGGGCTGCGAAAGTTGTGCGTGAGGATGTAGGCCAGCAGGGAAAAGGCGATGATAACGTTCGCTGAGGAGAGTATGAGATTGCCTAGCGCCAGAATCGCATGGAGTTGAGCTTGGGACATACTAACGGATACCTAGAATCCAGTAGGCGTAATAATAGACGATGACCACATTGAAGAGCAAGCTGTCAATGCGGTCCATCATGCCGCCATGGCCCGGGATCAGGTTGCTGGAGTCCTTGACGCCGATCTGCCGCTTGATGACCGATTCCCCCAGATCACCGAATGTGGAGGCCACTGACCCGACGAGGCCAAGCAAGAGGGCATGCGGCCAAGAAAGAGGCAGGATTGAAGTAAAGGCTAGCGGCGTGATCAGGCCAAAGACGAGGCCGCCGATAGCGCCCTCTAACGTTTTGCGGGGGCTGATTCTGGGAAAGAAACGATGCTTGCCCCACGCATGGCCCACGATATAGGCTGCCGAGTCGCACACCCAGGTGATGGCAAAGGCGAGCAGTACCCACCACAAGCCATTCGTCAGGCCGCGCAGCGCCACCAAGTGCCCCGGCAGCCAGCCGAGATAGATGGCGCCGGCAAGCGTGAGGCCCCAACTGGCGAGCGAGCCGGGGGCATTGCTGCGGAATACCTGCCAGGTCAAAAGCACCATCACCCCTCCGGCCAGCGCTCCCTCTGCGATCTGCCGATGGGGAAAGCGTTGCGCTAGCACAAACAGAGCAATGAGCACCAATCCCGCCGCGTGCTGCGGTTGGTAGCCGCCCTTCTCCAGTAGCCGATAGTACTCATGTCCGGCGACGAGAGCGACAAGAGCGACGAACCAAAAGAACCAGATCCCTCCTAGGTACGTGGTGACCAAAACGAGGGGGACGAACAGGGCGATACTCATCATTCGTTTTGCGAGCACATCCCCTCCCTGCATACATGCGCCCAGGAGGGCGGTCGGTAGGCCGCTCTGCCTGTTGGCTACTTGAGTTGCCCAAAGCGACGATGTCGCTGGCCATAGGCGAGCAGGGCGCGACGCAGCTCTGAGCCATCAAAGTCCGGCCAATAGGTGGGTGTTACATAGTACTCGGCATAGGCCGCTTCCCAGAGCAAAAAGTTGCTCAAACGGCTCTCGCCTGCGGTGCGGATGATGAGATCGGGGTCCGGGATATCAGGCGCATACATGTGCTGGCCGACCAGCGCTTCGTCTATTTGCTCTGGCGGCACGCCTTCCCTGATGATGCGTCGGATGGCATCAACGATCTCGGCGCGCCCCCCATAGTTCAGCGCGACGCATACTACAAGGCGGCTGTTTCCTGCCGTGCGCTGAATCGCCTCCTTGATCTTGCTCTGCAACGCAGGCGCGAGACCCTCCAGGCGACCCAGATGGCGCAACTGCACTCCCTTGCTGTCAAGCTCGTCCAGCTCCCGCTCGATGACGTTTTCCAAGATACCCATCAGGCCCCGCACCTCTTCCGGTGGACGCCCCCAGTTCTCTGTGGAAAACGCATACAAGGTTACATATTGGATGCCGAACTCGACGCAATTCTCCAGCAGGCGGCGGATGTTCTCCGTCCCCGCGCGGTGTCCCGCGAGGCGCGGCAGGCCACGCTGTTGCGCCCAGCGCCCGTTCCCGTCCATGATAATGGCCACATGTCTCGGGATCTTGGTGGGGTCCAGCGTGGCTACTTCATTGCTAGCCATCAAACCTCCAGAATCTCTCTCTCTTTGGCCTGCCCGATCTGCTCAACGCGCTCGTTGTACTTGTCCGTCAGCTCCTGCAGCTTGTCGCGTGCCTGGTAGAACTCGTCTTCCGAGATGATCTTTTCCTTTTCCAGCTCTCGCAGCTCTTCCAGGCTGTCGCGCCGCGTGTTGCGCAGCGCCACTTTGGCCTCTTCTATACGACGGTTGACCAGCTTGACGAGTTCCTGTCGCCGCTCCTCCGTAAGCCGCGGGATCGGCAAGCGGATGATCTTGCCATCGTTATTCGGAGTCAACCCCAGATCGGACTTGAGAATCGCCTTCTCGATAGCGGCTGCCGCGCTGGCATCCCACGGACGAACTACCAACAGGCGAGGCTCTGGCGCGGAGATTGTGGCGAGTTGATTCAGCGGCATGGCCGTGCCATAGTATTCCACCTTCAGGCGTTCTATCAGGGCGGGGGACGCGCGCCCGGTGCGTACCGTCAATAGATCCGACTGCAAAATCTCGGCAGTCTTCTCCATCTTGGCTTCAGCGTCCTTCAGTGTCTCGTCAATGAATTCATTAGACATAAAATGACTTCCTCCTCATTGCGGGCCGTTCGCCGGGCCTAGACCGAACCGTACTAGCTAGAGCGAACTGTGTGCGCCGGCTTGCGAGCGGGCCCGCTAGCACACAATGGTACCGATATTCTCTCCCAGGATAACCCGCTCGATGCTGTCGGCCTGTTGGAGCTTGAAGACGATGATCGGCAGGGCATTGTCCATACACAGCGACAGGGCCGTGCTATCCATGACCTTGAGCCCCATGTTTAGCGCCTCGATGTAGCTCAGTTTCTCGAAGCGTTTGGCATTGGGATATTTCATCGGATCTGCATCATATACGCCATCCACCTTGGTGGCCTTCAGCAGCACGTCCGCATCGATCTCCATCGCGCGCAGCGCCGCCGCCGTATCGGAAGTGAAATAGGGATTGCCTGTGCCCGCGCCAAAGATCACCACATACCCTTGCTCTAGTTGGTGGATCGCGCGGCGCCGGATGTATGGCTCGGCTACAGCGCGCATCTCGATCGCTGTCTGCACGCGCACGATCACACCCAACCGCTCCAGCGCGTCCTGGAGTGCCAGCGAGTTGATCACCGTTGCCAGCATGCCCATATAGTCCGCCTGGGCACGCTCCATGCCGCGCGAGATGCCATCGGTGCCTCGCCAGATGTTGCCCGCGCCGATCACGACTGCCACCTGCACCTCATACATGAGAACGCGTTTGATCTGAGCTGCCACTTCTTCGGCGCGCAGGGGATCAATCCCATATCCCTGCGGACCGCTCAACGACTCGCCGCTGATCTTGAGCAAGATTCTCTTGTACTTGGGCTCTGCCATCCGCGCTCCCTCACAAAGATTAGTCTCTCTAGAGACCGATCCAACAAGCGGGCTTGTTGGATCGGCTTGGCGGGCTATTACTTGTCTAACTCCCCGAGTTCGAATCGGACAAAGCGGCGAACGACGATGTTCTCGCCAAAGGCGGCGATCTTGCGCGTTACCAGGTCCTTCACTTTGATCTCAGGGTCTTTGATAAAGGCCTGTTCCATCAGGCAGTTGTCTTCATAGAACTTGGCGAGTTTACCCTGCAATATCTGCTCGATGATGCGCTCCGGTTTGCCCTCCACCTCCGCACGATATGCAGCCAATTCCGCGGCGATGACATCCGCAGGCACATCCTCTTTCTTCACATAACGCGGACGGGCGGCAACCACCTGCATGGCGAGATCGTGCGCCAGCTCCTTGAACTCGTCCGTGCGCGCCACAAAGTCGGTCTCGCAATTCACCTCCACCAGAGCGGCGACCTTGTTTCCGGCGTGTGTGTAGTTCTCGATCATGCCCTGCTTGGTCTCGCGTTCGGCCTTTTTGGCGGCGACGGAAAGCCCCTTCTCCCGCAGGATCTCGGTAGCTTTCGTCATGTCTCCCTGCGCTTCCTGCAAAGCCTTCTTGCAGTCCATAATGCCCGCGTTAGTGGCCTGGCGGAGTTCTTTGACCATCTCCGTGGTGATTTCCATGTTCCCGTGACTCCTTGTGTGGTCTTATTGAAGAAGCGAGTCGTTGGCAGGCGGCTCGCTTCTCGATCGATCGGTAGCTGTGGGCCGATAACCGGCGTCAAAGTGGAGGAGGCGACCTGTTCTACTCCTCTTCGTCTTCCGCATCCTCGTCGTCTTCGTACCCTTCCTCTTCGTCAGCGTACTCTTCTTCCAGATCCTCTTCGAGTTCTGGCTCATAAACCCTTGGCAAACGCACAGCGCTCTCTTGCATGGCGGCGCTGACTTCGGCCATGTAACCAGTCTCTGCGGCGGCCGCTTCTGCCCGCTCGGCCATGATCACACCTCGCATCTGCGCCCCTTCGACGGCTGCATCGGCGATCTTGGTGGTGATGAGCTTGATCGCGCGGATGGCATCATCGTTAGAGGGGATCACATAGTCAATCGGATCAGGATCGCAGTTGGTGTCCACCATGGCAATGATCGGGATGCCCAGCGTGTTGGCTTCCTTGACGGCGATATTCTCGCGGTGGGTATCCGTGATAAATACTGCGTCCGGCAGGCGGCTCATATTGCGGATACCGCCAAATCGCTTCTGCAGCTTTTCCAGTTCGCGCTCTTTGCCCAGCGCTTCACGCTTGGTCAAGCGGCTGAACTCGTTCCTCATCTGCTGCTCTTCCAGCTCGATCATATAGTCGGTGCGCTGGCGGATAGTGCGAAAGTTGGTCAATGTACCGCCCAGCCAGCGAAACGCGACGTATGGCATTCCACACCGCTCAGCCTGCGTCTTGACGCTGTCCTGCGCCTGTTTCTTGGTGCCAATGAATAGGACGAGGCCACCCTCCGCCACGGTGTCGCGCACAAAGTTGTAAGCCTGTTCCAAGCGCGAGATTGTCTGCTGGAGATCAATGATGTGGATTCCGTTGCGTTCCGTAAAGATATACGGTCGCATCTTTGGGTGCCAACGTCGGCTGCGGTGCCCGAAATGTACGCCCGCCTCCAAAAGCTCTTTCATCGAAACGACTGCCACTGAGACCCTCCTTTTGTTTTTCGTCCGCTTTCTGTCGTCCAGCGCGGGAACCACACCGCCTCGGCATCTCTCTGGTGCAGACGCTACTCTGCGAGCACGGTTGGCACACCCCGATCTGTAGGAAAGCGTGTTTGATGTTGGGCAGGCTGCCCAAACCACAATTATAGCACAGAGTGCACGGTATGGCAAATTGCCTTTCACGCGCACCGCAAGGCCTGCTCTTCCAATGATTGCCATGTGCTTTGGTTTGTGGTATAATTTCACTAGATCACTCGCTCCCCCCGACTCAGGAATGTGCGCAATGAATGATGCCATCCCGGAACAAGAAACCCGGTCCGCCGGCGCCGATCGTGCAGGGGACGCCGCGGATCGCGCTCCTCACCGGCGGCACAAAGCCCAGCTCGCGCGAACAACACGTCCCAAGAGTGCCGGGCGGGAAGCACCTGTGGCGCAGGGGATCTCACAGCCGATAGTACGCAGGCTACTTCTCTTTGTCCTTATCCCCACAGCTCTTGGCCTCTTTCTCTCGTTATCGGCGATCTCGGCAGATGCGGTAGATGGCAGCGGGCTAACGCTCCCTGCCTTCCTTTGCACCGCTACCCCGACACCCACCTCCACGCCCACGGCCCGCGAGATGGTTGACCGCTACCTGGCGGTGG
>JAIOAV010000079.1 GCA_019873665.1 Chloroflexota bacterium | reverse complement strand
GCCACGTAGTTGGCGGCGATGAGCTGGGGAAAGAGCCACCCGCCGCTCTGCATCGTCGAGATCAGCCCGATCAGCGGCGCGGAGCTGGTCAGCAGGGATGCAAAGGCGGGGAGCACTGTCGTCGTGTCAATAAAGGAGGTGGCGACAATAAAGGCGACGGTATCCCCCGTAAAGGCGATCAAGTTTCGCGCATAGTGCGGTGTGCTCTTTTCGATGGCCACAGCAGTTTACCCTCCACTCATCGGCCCAAGGCCCTTGGAGATAGCCCAGCGGGAGCGCCGAGGTGCCGGAACGCGCAGCGCGATGACATGAAAACGACGGGGTGCGATATGGCACACCCCGCCAGACCTGTCTTGCGCAAAACGTCTCTGCCTCGCAGGGAACGGGCTCGACCCATCGTATTGTACTCTATCTGCGCGTATTCGCAAGTGTGCGCTTTGGCGGCGGACAGCCGTATCCAGCGGCGGGCAAGGCCGTCTAAAAGAATGAGAACGGGGCCGCCCACGCGGCTTCCGACCACCGCCAGGGAGGGAATTCACACATGTTGGTTGCCGAAAAGAACCGCCTCGCTGACATTCTGGAGCGTCTCTGCAAGCGCGAGCCACAGCCGCCCGTTACGGCGGATGTAGTGCCGGCACCTCGTGACTTGCGTGCGCACACCGCGCTGCGCGGCACCGCCGTCGAGATGATCGGCATCCCTGGGCCGAACTGGACAATCCGCAGGAAACAGGGCAGATGACCGTGCGCGACGAGGGCGAGCTGAGCTTTGTGCCGCAAATCGTGGCTGCTATCGAGGCTGCACTTCGCGAATACGAGCAGCGGCGTGGGCGCTTGGCGACGCCGCTGGATCGTGCCCTGGTCATCTCGTATCTGCTCGGCGCGCTGCGCGATGACGCGGCGGCGTTGTGGGACGAACTGGATGGGGCCGCGATCTTTGGCGGGTTCTCCCCGGGTGACCTGTATCAGGAGATGCGGCCGGCGGATGTGGATGCATCGCGGCGCGCCGCGATGCGGGAGGCACTGCGGCGGCTTGGCGTGGAGGGGGACGAAGGGCCATAGCCTCTCATGCGCAGATAAGGCGGGCTGACGACCCAATATGTCACCAGCCCGCCTTTGCTTTCCCCGCAAGAGACGCGAGAGGCCCTAGACGTTGCTCCGCACCGCCGTCCGCAGGCTCTGCGCCGTCTCCTTCTTCACCGGCAGGTATTTGAGCACGAGGTAAACCCAGATCGCCTCACGCAGCCGCCGCCAGGCGTCCATCGCGCTCATCTCGTCATAGACGCTGATGGGCTTGCCGCCATAGCGCTCCTTGACATAAAGGTTGGCGATCTCGCGGGCGTCCTTGCTGCCCTCTTGCACCAGCGCCGTCAGCGCCGCAACGCATTCGTAGGGCGTCTGGTGCGGCGTGAGCGGGACGCCCAGCCAGCGCGCATAGCGCACCAGGTCGTCAAAGGCGAAGGTTACCAGGCTCATGGAAGCGCGCTGCCGCCGCCGGATGATCCAGTAGATCAGGGCGATGAGCACCAACACACCCAGGATGATCAGCGGAATGCGCCACGCCACGAGCCGCTCCAGCAGGCGCTCATGCCACGGCCTCTCGAGCGGCAGCCATGGGCCGCCGGGCTGGTTCATCCACTCATCCTCTTCTGGCAGATAATCGCGGCCGGGGTTGGTTTGGCTGTTCGAAGGCGGCTCCAGCAACATGCCCGGGTCGCTCTCGGTGGCGACCGCGTCGTCCGCGCGCGTTACCAGTGGCTCGGAGGCGGTCGGCTCGTACTCGATCCAGCCATAATTCGGGAAGAACACCTCGGGCCACGCGTGCGCGTCCAGCTCGCGCACGACATAGATGTTTGTGCCCGCGATGAGCTCGCCCGACGCGTAGCCGCGTGCCACGCGCGCCGGGATGCCCACCGCGCGCAGCATGACGGCCATCGCCGACGAATAATAGTCGCAGTAGCCTTCTCTGCGCTCAAACAGAAACCAGTCCACCGCGTCAACGCCAAAGGGCGGCGCTTCGATCGCCTCGTTATACGTTATCTGCCGCAGATACCGCTCGATAGCGACGGCCTTGTCGTAAGGCGTCGTGTACATCGCGGTGATCCGCTGGGCAAGGCTCCGCACGCGGTCGGGCAATGTGTCGGGCAACTGCAAGTAGCGCGCGGTTACCCATTCGGGATAGTCGGTGCCGGCGCGGCGCAGCTGCGATGGCGAGGCAGTGGACACGAGCGAGATCGCCGTGTAAGTCTCGTTGCGCCGCAGCCGTGCCTGCGTCGCCATACTCGAGATCTCGACCGTGCGACCGGTAACCTCCGCGGCGAGCGGGCCCGGCCCGATATCGGCCGGCACATAGTTCAGCCGCGCCACCGACATGCGGTCCACCTGCATCACCTGGCTCGCGGCAAAGATGACATTCTCCCCCTGACGATGGAAGCGCACCACCTGTGCGATCGGCTCGCGTTCCTGGTACGGCACCGGCTGCGGGTTGGTGGCGTTGGCGGGGAGGTCAATCTCCACCGGGTCGGTGTTGCGCCAGCCCTGGCCGGTGTACTGGTCGAAGGTTAACGCTCGCCAGTAGTGGCGCACAGGCGATTCCACGTTCATCACCGGCGTGTTATCCAGATCCACCGGGCCGCCCAGCGTCATGCTCTTGGCGAAGAAGGTGAAGCGCGGGGGGCCGCCGCCGGAAAGAGACGCGAACACGCGGTTCCAGTGGAACTGCACCTCCTCCACAGGGTCCTCAAAGACCTGCCAGATCTCCCACTCGCGCGGGTCGGTGACGCGCAACGGCATGACCCACGCCAGGATGATGACCAGCAACGCCGACACCGCGCCGTTCTGCAGAAAATCAAAGACCAGGTCCGGACTGTAACGGACATTTTCCCGTCGCCACTCGTCCTCACGCTCAAACAGCGTGAACCGCACGAGCATCAACAGCGATAGCAGAAGGTAACTGACAAAGTAGGGGATCAGCCGCGGGTTGTAGTAGGTATTCATGAGCACGACGGTGCCGTTGGGAATGATAGCGCCCCACACCCAGTGCGTGCGAAAGATGGAAAATGCGGCGATATAGGAGAATGACCAGAAGAGGAGGGCGGTGAACAGGACGAACATCAGCGAGTCATAGCTCTCGCCGCCGCCGATCGCCGCCTGCCACCAGTCCACCACGCGCAGCCGCATGCTCTGCAGCCGCTCGCTCCATGCCAGCGTGCCCGGCAAGAGCTGCGCCGCCAGGAAAAAGCTCCAGGCCGCGCCCACCACCATGGCGACGAGATGTGCCAACACCTCGGGCACGGCTACGCGCGCCAACGCGAGGCCCACCAGCGTGCCCACCACAACGATCCATTGCAGAATCCATATCCCTTCGGCTAACTGGGCCGCCTGCAATGTCCATGCCAGGCACAAACCCATCGCCAACAGGAGCAACAAAGAGACCCAACCCTCACGCAATTCGGTTTTTTTCATCGTCTAATACATATCAGAGACTAGGCACTCGGCAATCCGGCCAGAGCGCGCCGACGCGAAAGATGGAGGCGGTAAGCGGGTGAGCTGAATTCACGCCGCGCGTCAGGAGCCGCGCCACGGGCGTTCTGGCCCGATCTGAGCGCTATACGCTAGGAGGTGTCCCACTCCGGCAAAGCAGTGATGTGAGGCCAACTTGTACACTATTCTAGCCATTTCTGATGAACGGGTCAAACGGCAGCGAGGTATACCTTACAGGGCCGATTGACAGCCTCGCGCTTTGGTGTTAAGATAGACCTCTCTTGCGACGGGGGAGCGGGAAGTGCCGGCACGCGGTGAGGGCTACCCCGTGGCGATCCAGCCGGAAAGGTTTCGGTGAATGGGGCCGTTTTTTCGTTGGTTTGACCGCTTCTCCAGCCAGGAGCGTGCGCGCATCGTCACGTTGACGGCGCTGATCGCTGCGACGGCCATTTTCTACTGTGCTGGCGCCGCCGCGCTGCTGTTGCGCACCCATGTGCTGCCCGGGGTTGTGGCCCGGGCTTCCGCTACCCCGTCGCCGGCACCGTCCGGCACGGCGCCGGTCATCATCCGCACCCCGACCTCACCGCGCCTGACCGGCACACTGACCACCCACACGCCCACGCTCACCGCGACGGCCACGTGGACGCTCACGCCCACCGAGACAACGCCTGTGCAGAAAACGCGGCTGCCCCTCCCCGGCCTCACACGCTCACCCACGGCAACGGAGACGGCCACCGCCTCGCCCAGCCCTTCCGGCACAGCTATGTGGACGCCTACGGCCACCGCCACGCATACCCTGCCGCCACCCACCGCCACCGATACGCCGCTGCCACCGACGCCCACAAGCACTGACACGCCGACGCCGTTGCCCGTGATCCTGACGCCACCGGCGTCCGAGTCGCCCACACCGACGGCGACCATCGCGGTGGGCGAGACGCCGACACCCGAAGAAGCGCCTTCGCCGACGACTGTCTCCCCGACTCCCGGCCAGTCGCCCGGCGGATAGCTCTGCTCTAGTCCTCCTCCTCTTCTTCTTCCTGCTCTTCTTCCGCGGGCAGCAGGCAGTTCGCCTCTCCGTTCATCACGGCGTGTACTTTGGCTCTGGCGTCCTCAAAGCGCCGCTGTAGCGTGAGATCCGATCCCTTGAAGGCCGTGATGGCGCGTTTGGCGCACAGCTGGCAGCCCAGCGATGCCTTGTAGCTGTTTAGGTCGCACGACAGACACCCGCACAGTTCCACCATCAGGAAGCAGAAAGCCAGCGTGTCCTCGTGGTCCTGTGGCAGGCTCCTGACCCTTTTGACCAATTCCTGCCAGCGCGCCGTGCGCAACTCTCCCAGGGTTGCGATGCAGTGGTGCGGAAAGATTAGCTCGCTACGCTGATAGAGGATCACTTTGCAGACCGCCCTCTCCACATCAGACTAACGACTTGGCTCCCGGCAATCACATCCTCATTATAGGCTGCTCGGCGGTTTTGTCAACACGGTTGCCTGCCCATCCTGTACTGCCATATCCCGCTCCGGCGCTCATGCGCACGGCGTTTGACGGCGACTACACCCCGCCTATAATCGCCATAGCATATACAGAGCGCACGGGAGGGGCCACGTGGAACCGTTGAAGGTGGGCTATGTCGGGTGCGGCTTTATGGCGCAAAAGGTGCACATCCCCAATCTGACCATGATGCCGGAGGTGGAGTTGGTGGCGCTGGCGGAGGTGCGGTCGGCGCTGGGGCGCAAGGTGCAGGCGCGCTTTCGCATCCCGCGCCTGTATCGCGACCACCTGGAGTTGGCAGCAGACCCGGAAATCGAGGCGGTGTGCGTCTCCGCTGCGTTCGACGTGCAGGGCGAGATCGCTCGCGACCTCCTGTTGGCCGGCAAGCACGTCTTTATGGAAAAGCCGATGGCGGTGAGTGTGGCGCAGGCGGAGCGCATCCTGGCAGCGGCGCGCGCTGGCGGGGCGCGGCTGATGGTGGGCTACATGAAGCGCTACGATGCCGGCAACGAGCTGGTGAAGGAGCAGATTGACCAGTTCCGCGCCAGCGGCGAGCTGGGCCCTATCACGCTGGTGCGCAACCACGGCTTTTGCGGCGATTGGACGGCGGGGCTGGACGCGCCCATGGATCGCAGCGACGAGCCGATGCCGCAAAGCACGCCGCAGCCCCCCGCGTGGCTGCCGCCGGAGCAGTTCAAACCCTATCTGGGCTTTCTGCAGCAATACACGCACAATATCAACCTGATGCGCTGGTTCACTGGCGCGGGCGACGACGTGCGCGTGCGGCATGTGGACCTGGACGCGGATGGCTATACCGGCATCACCATCCTGGAGATGGGTGGGGTGCGCTGTGTGCTGGAGAGCGGCTCCCTCAGCTACTATCGCTGGGACGAGCACACGCAGGTCTATTTCCGCCACGGCTGGATCAAGACGTGGGCGCCGCCCCTGCTGCTGCGCAACGCTCCCGCTGAGGTGGAGATCTACCGCGGCGGCGAGGCGCACTCCTTCACCCGACCGCTGCCCAAGGCGCGCTGGTCGTGGTCCTATCGGCGTGAGCTGGAGCACTTTGTGCGACAGCTACGCAGCGGCGAGCCATTCCGCAGCTCCGGCGAGGACACGCTGACGGATGTCCGCCTGTTCGAGGAGATCTACCGCATGCACCTGGCGCAGCGCGGCCTGCTGCTCGCCTAGACGCGTTGGCAGGGCTGATCCTGCCGCGACATGCGGTCCTGTCATGGCGGGCTGCACCGCGGCGAAGCAATCTCCTGCCTAGTTGGTTGAGGATTGCTTCGGTCGCTTTGCTCCCTCGCAATGACGCTGGCGCTGTCATCGCGCCGCGGCAGGCGCATTTGCGCCCTCGTGCCCTTTTGCGCTATACTCAGCGCCGTCAGCCTGTGCGTGCGAGAGGGGGCAAGATGGTGGAGATCGCCCAGTATCACGTGTATGACCTGCGCTTTACGGCGCACGTCGCCAAGAACCCATACGACGTGGACCTGCGCGCCGTCTTTACCGCGCCGGACGGCAGCACCTTGACGATCCCCGGCTTTTACGACGGCGATGATACGTGGGTCATCCGCTTTTCCCCCACGCAGCTCGGCGAGTGGTCGTACGAGACTCACGCCGACGTTTCCGGCCTGGATAGCCGGCGCGGACGGGGCATCTTTTGCGTGCCGAACGCGCACCCGCATATCCATGGCCCGCTGCGGGTGGATCGCGAGCACCCGCATCACTTTGTCTATGCGGATGGCACGCGCTACTTTCCGCTGGGCGATGAGTGCGACTGGCTCTTTGCCCTGGACATGGCTGACGCGCGGCGTTATCTGGATCGGCTGGTAGCCTATGGCTTCAATCAGGTGCTGATGCAGGTGTATGCGCATCATGCTTCCTGGAGCGAGGGGCGGCCTTTTCGCGTGGTGCCGCAGCTTTTCCCCTGGGAGGGCAGCAACGAGCACCCGCACCATTCGCGGCTGAACCCGCCCTTCTGGCGGCATCTGGACGAGATCATCGCCTGCATGCAACAGCGTGGCATCGTGGCGCACCTGATGATCGAGGTGCACAACAAGCATGTGAACTGGCCGGCGCGCACGCTGCGCAATGACGACCCTTTCTGGCGGCATGTCATCGCCCGCTACCAAGCGTTCGGCAATGTGATCTGGGACCTGAGCAAGGAAATCTGGCGTGTGGATGACGCCGAGTATTGGGATAGCCGCGTGGAGCTATTGCGCCGCCTGGATGCCTACCACCACCTCATCACGGCGCACGACGGCGTGTTGGAGCGGGGTGACTTCCTCGCCGATCAGCACCACGAGGGTTTTCACGCGCACATCCTGCAAGAGCGCGCCAGGCGCGCCTGGCCGGTGATGAACGTCGAATATGGCTACGAGCCAGGCCCCATCCCCACCTACCCGATGATCACGTTGCCGGACGAGATGCGTTGCCGCACGTGGGAGATCATCACGGCGGGTGGCTATCCGGTCTTTTACTATGGGAACACGGCGTGGGATGTGGTGGACCTGGCGCCGCTGCCGGAGGGCTATCCGATGTTCCACGTCGTGCAGCAGGTGATGGCGCGCCTCCCTTACTGGGAGATGGAGCCGTATGACAGCCTGGTGGACAACGGCTATTGCCTGGCCAAGCTCGGCGAGGCATATCTGGTGTATCTGCCTCACGGCGGGCGCGTGCGGCTGATGGCGGGCGAACTGCGCGGCGCGGGCCGCCCCCATGCCTTTTGGGTGAACCCGCGCACTGGCAGCGAGGTTCCGGCGGGGCCGTTGCGCCCCGGCGCGAACAGCTTTATGGCGCCTCTCGCCTTCGGGCACGGCGATGCCGTGCTCGTGGCCTACAGCGCATAACCTGAGATCATCGGCTGACGGTGACCGCACGGTGAGCGCCAGGCGTATCCTTTTTCGCGCGCCGACGTCTGTAATGATGAGGACAAGGTGTCACTGCATTCAGGGCGTGGCGTCTTGTTGTGTTTTGTCTGGCTGCCGCTGGCGCTCCCGCCCGCTTAGCGCCCCCTGACGGGCGGGAACGCATTGTTGCGGACGACGCAGGGCCTTGCGCCCGGGCACTGGTGGAGAAGGCAAATAGAAGTTGAGCCATCCAGTCCTTGCGGGCCGCGCAACGGCGACAATACAATCGCCTGCTGGCGGATCGGGGATGGCTGCGGGCTTCCCTCGCAATGACGTGAAAGGCGCAATTTCCGCTTGACTTCTCCATAAGGAGGGGATTGATGGACAAGCAAGACGTGCGATGGAGATCGGTCCTGGAGGCGCTCTTGACGGCGTTGCTCGCGGCCATCCTCTTCCTGGGCATGGCGTGGCTGGCCAACGCCGAGTCCCTGCCAGAGTCGCTGTTGACGCCGCCGATCACTGAGCTGGCGTTTGGGCCGATCAACAGCCCTCACGCGGCGCAGTCCAGCATCGCCGCAGACCCCAGCACGATCCGCGCCGATGGTTTCTCCCAGTCGCTGATCACCGCCCGCATTCGGGATAACCTGGGTCTGCCCGTGTCGGATCAATTCGTGGGCTTCTGTGAGACGAATGGCTGCGGCATGATCCGTACCTCCTTTGTGCAAGCGGAGGGAAACGGGGTTGCGCGCTCCGGTTCCTGGACCACGCTGGCCGAGGCGGCGGCCTATGGCGGCGAGTTCATCCGTACCGATGGCGCTCTCAGCCCCACCGATTACATCACATGGAGCTTCTGGGGCGAGGGGGTCTCGGTTGTTGTGGGCGTCGGCCCGGATGGCGGCATCGCCACGTATGAAGTGGACGGCACCCCGCTGGGGCAGTGGGACCTCTATGCGCCGGCGGCGGGGTGGAGGATCGAGCGTATCGTCCCTTACAAGTTCGCCGCGGCCACGCACGTCCTGCGCGTCAACGCCACCAACAGCAAGAATGCCCTCTCCAGCGGTTACTATATCCGACTGGACGCGCTTCGCTCCGGCGTCTTTACCGTGTCCGCGGGAGACGCCACCATCGTGCTGACCGCCGACACCATCGCCTGCACCGCCAACATCAGCGCCACGGTGGTGAACGACGGCGCGGCGCCGTGGTTTGAGCTGATGACCGGCGTTACGATCCGCCGCGGCGTGCCGGCGGCGCTCGATCTCGCCGTGAGCCCGCCGCAGATCGCAGTGGGCGGCGAGACCGCGACCCTGACGATCACGGTAACGGATGATTTCGGCCTGCCGGCGGTGGATGGCACGCCGGTCTGCTTCACCACAACTCTGGGCACGCTGAGCATCGGCGACTGGGTGGAGGCCGAGTCGGGCGATGCGGCGATCACGTTCCTGAACCCGGGCAACTGGGCCGTCAGTTCGGCGGTGCCCAGCAGCGGCCCGGGATACATCTATACGACGACGCAAAACGAGCGCGTGACGTGGGCTTTTACGGGGAGCAATGTCTCCTTTGCCTACTATGAATACGCCAGCGGTGCGATCTTTCGCGTGCAGCTCGATGGCGGCGCGTGGAGCGGTGATATTGACAGCTCGCCCTCCGGCGCTGGCTGTAACTGCTGGAAGGTGTGGAGCCGGGGCGGGCTGACGCCCGGCCCACACACCATCACGGTGCAAAAGCGGCTGGCGGATGCCAACGCGCTGAACATTGACTATTTCGCCACCTGCGCGCAGGTGAGCGGTGGCGCGGGCGCGGCGAGCAACACCCTTGCCTCCGGCGTTGTGCCGGGGCTGGCGCATATCACCGCCACCGTCGGCTATGATGCGCCGCAGTCGCCCGGCAACTACATCCCGACGCTGCAGAGCGCGACGGTGATCACCATCACGCCGGGCGTGCCGGACACGATCACCGTGACGCCGGCGACCGGTAATGCGGCGTGCAACAAGACGGTAACCTTCACGGCGCGTGTCAGGGACAGCTACGGCAACAACATCCCCGGCATTCCGGTAACTTTCTCCGCCTCTCTGGCCGGTTCCTGGAGCGCCAACCCGGTGATCACCAATGCCACGGGGCGCGCCAGCTCGACCTTCACTGGGCACCAGGCTGGCATCGGCACGGTAACCGCGCTGGCGGGGAGCGCCAGCGGCGACGCCAACCTAAATGTGGCGGCCGGCTCGGCGGACTCTGCCACTTGCGGTGTCGGCTCGCCCACCATTCTGGCCAGCGGCGTGCATACCACGACCGTCTCGCTCTCGGCTTGGGATGAGTGCGGTAATCCGGTGCGGGATGGCACGATCGTTACATTCACCACCTCGTTGGGGAGCATCGTGCCCGACTGCTACACCCGCGTGCAGGCGGAATCCTCCGCCGTGATCTCCACCGGCTGGAGCGTGGCGAACGTGCTGGTGCCGCCGGCAGACGGGCACGGCTATGCCTGGACCTCTACGCAGGGGAACGTCCTCTCTTGGACCTTTGAGGGGCAGACCGTCGGTTTCGTCTATGCGCGTTTTGATCAGGCGGCGCGGTTGCGCGTGCGCATTGACGACGTGCAGATCGGCAGCGATATCGTGGCCTATCTGGCCAGCACGGTTCTGCCGAACGCGCAGTGGGTGCGCTGGAATTCGCCGCTGCTCGCGCCGGGCGTGCACACCATCGAGATCGAGAAGCGTGACCATGCCACCGGCATCTATGCGGTGATTGACTATCTCGATACCGGCTGCGCCACCGTGGACGGCACGGCGCAAGCGAGCATCGTCTCCACAACGACGGTGGGCACTGCCACCGTCGTCGGGTACATAGATGGCATTACCTGCACGACCAGCGTGGCATTCGTGCCGGGGCCGGTGAACACCATCGCGGTAACGCCCAGCCCGGTGAACGCCACCTGCGGCAGCAGCGTTACGGTGCGGGCGCGGCCCCGCGATCAGTGGGGGAACTATCTGCCCCTCGGCACGCTGGTCACCTTCAGCAGCAGCCTCGGTGGCAGCTTTACGCCGAACCCGGCGCCCACCGGCGCGGATGGCCGCGCGGTAACCTCTTATACCGGTGGGACCGCCGGCACCGGTACACTCAGCGCTACCGTGGGCGCGGTTACGCGCACGGTAACGCTGAACACCTCTCCCGGCGCGCCGGCCGCCCTGACTGTCTCCGCTGACCCGATATCCATTCGCGCCAATGGAGTCAGCACGACGACCATTTCGGCGGAGGTGCGCGATAGCTGCGGCAACCTCGTGCCGGGGATCGTGGTGAGCTTCACCACCGATCTCGGCGCGGTATCCCCGACCGGCACTACCGACAGCTACGGCGTGGCGCGCGCCACGCTGACCTCGACGGTCACGTCGGGCGTGGCGACGGTAACCGCGACAAGGGGCGCCCTTTCCGGCAACGTGCAGGTGTTTTTCACCGGCCAGCCGCTGACGATCATCGTCTCGGCGACGCCGAACACGATCGGCGTGGCTGGGTGCGCCCTGCCGAACTGCACGGTCATCAGCGCGTCGGTGGAGGATGAGGGCGGCCATCCGGTGGCGGATGGTGAGGTCGTGGTGTTTTCCACCAGCCTCGGCACCGTCTCGCCCGGCTTTGGCCTGACGCACGGCGGCGTGGCGACGACGACCCTCTGCGCGGGCACAACAGCGGGCACCGCCATGGTGCAGGCGCAGATCTCCGTGCCGGGCCCTGACCCGTATGGCACGCTCGGCGTGCCCATCGCGTCGTGCGGCCTCTTTAACCTGAGCTTTGACTTGATCGGCACGCCGCGCTTTGCCGGCACGCCCTTTGCCATCACCATCCGCGCGCTGGATCAGTACGGCAACCCGGTAACCGGCTATGACCGGTGGGTGCAGCTTGAGAGCACACCGCCCGGCCTCGTCAGCCCCACCACCGTCGGCCCCTTTGTGGACGGCGTCTGGACCGGCTCTGTGAGCATCAGCTCGCCCGCCTGGGTAGCGCTCAAGGCGTGCGATGGCCTGATCTGCGCCTGGAGCAACGTCTTTGAGGTGATCTCCGGGCCGAGCGGGACGCCCACGCCGACGGCCACCAGCGGCACGCCGACGGCGACGCCGACGCAGACCACCACCCCCGCGCCGGGCACGGCCAGCATCCTCGGCTTTGTCGCCCTGCAGGGACGCCCGCCGGTGCCGGATCCCTCCTGGGTGGTGGACCTGACGGTAACCGTTGGCGCGACGCCGTACTATGTAACCACCGACCAGTTCGGCCAGTTCACCATCCACGGCGTGCCGCCCAGCGTGTACACGATCACCGTCAAGAACCGACACACGCTGAGCAACCGCAAACTGAATGTGAACCTGGTGGCCGGTCCGAATGCTGTCGGCATGGGGCTGCTGCGCGAGGGGGATGCGAACGACGACGACATCGTGGACATCACCGACTTTTCCATCCTGCGCACCGTCTTTGGCTCTGCCGATTCCCGGGCGGACTTTAATCAGGATGGCATCGTGGATATCCTCGATTTCTCGCTGCTGCGCACCAACTTTGCCCAGTCCGGCCCGTTGACGGTGACCATGTGGAGCAAGGTGGGCGTCGAGGCGCTGCGAAGCTTGACCACCTATCGGCAGTTGCTGGCAGACGCGCAGCCGGCGACCAACGGCGTCGTCAGCATGAGCATCGAGCCGCTGCCCGCCGTGGTGAACGTGGGCGACACCTTTTCCCTGGCGATCGTCATTGACTCGGTCTCGGAGCTGGATGCGGCGCAGGCGTACCTGAACTTCAACCCTGCGTACCTCGAGGCGCTCTCCATCACCGGCAGCGGCGCGTTCGCGCTCGAGTTCCAGAACTCGGTGGACAACACCACCGGCAGGATTGACTATGCGGCTTTCACGCTCTTTGGCACGCTGCCCAGCGGCCACTTTACGCTGGCCACGATCCAGTTCCGCGCCCTGGCGCCCGCCCCGGCGTTGCAGATCAGCTTTAACTTTGAGGTGCCGCGCAAGACCAAAGCGACTTTCAACGGCCAGGAGCTTGTCATCAACGCCACTGACGGCCTGGTGGTCATCGAAGGTGGCGCCGCCTCCACGCCCACCCACACTCCCGTGAACACGGCGACGCCGACCAGCACACCCACCGTCACGGCGACCTTCACGCCCAGCGCGACCCCTACATGGACCGGACAGCCGACGGCGACGCCGACCTTCACCGGCAGCCCTCCGCCGGGCGTGGTACTGGCGGTCAGCCCGCCCAACCGGGTCGCGGTGCTGGGTGGCACCTTTACCCTGGACATCGTCGTCAATGCCAACGGGCAGCAACTCGACGCGGTGCAGGCGTATGTCAACTTTGACCCCACCTATCTGATGGTGGTGGATGGCGCCGGCAATCCCACGGGCGCGATCCAACCGCAGACGGGGGTGTTGGGTAATGTGAGCCTGAACAGCGCGGACAACGCGCTGGGGCAGATCAGCTATCTGGCGAGCAGCGACTCGCCGGTAACCGGCCTCTTTGCCATCGCCACGATTCGCTTCAGGGCGCTGAACCCGACATGGGGCACGGCGGTAACGCTCAGCCTGTCGCCGGGGCGGCAGTCGGATGTGCGCCTGGACGGCACGTCCGTGCTGGCCTATACCACCAACAGTGGGGTGATCATCGCGGCGGTGGGCACGGCCACCCCGACCTACACTGCCACGCCGACAGCCACGCCCACCGCTACGCCGACGCACACCACTGTCGTGGGGCCCACCGCCACCGCGACATTGTCGGGCGCGGGAGTGCGGCTGATCATCCAGCCCTCGACCCAGGTGGTGGAGGTCGGCCAGCTCATGACGCTGGATATCGTCGTGGAGGCGGGGACGCAGCCGGTGGATGCGGCGCAGATCTATGTGGATTTCGACCCCACATGCCTCGTGGTGGTGGATGCCGTGGGCAATCCGGTCGGCGCCATCGTGCCGCAGACGGGGACCTTTGGCAATGTCATGACGAATACCGTGGATAACAGCCTCGGCCAGATCCATTATGCCGCCAACATCCCCTCTGGCCCGCCGGCGACGGGCACCTTTGTCGTGGCGACGATGCGCTTTCGCGCGCTATCTCCCACGTGGGGCACGCCGGTGAACTTCCACTTTGGCGCGCCGCGCCACACCCAGGTAACGCTCGCGGGCGCGCCGGTGCTGGGCGCGGTGGTGAATGGCAATGTGCTCATCCTGGCGGCAACGGTCGGGACGCCCACCGTCACGCCGACCGCCACCCGCGCGCTGGGAGTGGTGCACATCTCCATCCAGCCGGTGGCGCAGGCAGTGGATGTCAACCAGACCTTTGTGGTGGACATCGTGCTGGAAGCCGGCGACCAGCCGGTGGATGCGGTGCAGGTGTACGTGGACTATGATCCCGCCGTGCTGCGCGTCGTGGATGCGGCGGGCAACCCGACCAACCAGGTCATCGCCGGCCCCAGCTTCCCGAATGTGACGCTCAACCAGGCGGACAACGCCCTGGGGCAGATCAATTATCACGCGAGTATCCTCGGCGGCTCCCCGATTACGGGGAGCGGCGTGGTGGCGAGCGTGCGCTTCCGCGCGGTGGTGGCCTCCTTCGGCACGGAGATCAACCTGCACACCGCCGCGCCGCGCATGACGCGCGCCCTGCTCGGCGCCGCGGCGCTGCCGCTCACGACCGACGCGGGAGTGGTCATCGTCCTGGGCGAGCCGACTCCCACGCCGACACCGGAGAACGTGGTCTCGCTGCTGGTCGCCCCCTCGCCCAAGATCGTCGGTATCGGCGAGATTTTTACGGTGGACATCGTGGCCATCGCCGGCGCGCAGTGCGTGGATGCCGCCACCATCTATCTCACCTTTGACCCCGGCTATCTGACGGTTGTGGATGCGGTGGGCGTGCCGGTGACGGAGATCGTGCCGCGGGCGGCGCTGCCGATCGTCAGGACGAACCATGCGGACAACACGACCGGGCGCATCGAGTTTGCCGCCAGAGCGCCTGACGGCGTGACGCGCAGCGGCAATATCGTGATCGCCACCGTGCGATTTCGCGCCAAGGCCGCAGTGCCCGCGACGCCGCTGAACTTTGGCACGACAGCGCCGCGCCAGACAGCGCTGCAGTGCCAGCGCCTGTCGGTGCTTGGCTGGGTGACACACGGCAACATCATGATCGTCGGCCCGGGGGGCGAGACGCCTGCGCCTACCGCGACGCCGACGCTGACCGCCACGCCGACGCGTCCCGCGTCGCCGCAGGTGCGGCTGGCGATCCTGCCTGCCTTCCACATCGTCAACGCCGGCGATCTCTTCCTGCTGGACATTGTGGTGCAGACCAACGGGCAGGCGGTGGATCGGGTCAACGCGTATGTGGACTTTGACCCGGCCATCTTGCAGGTGGTGGATGCGGGCGGCGCGCCAGCCAACCAGATCATCACCCAGCCCGCGCTTTCCGGCGTCGTGGAGAATGTGGCGGACAATGTAACCGGGGTAATCGCCTATCGCGCGAGCGCCGTCGGGCCCGCGCCGCAGACGACCTTTACGCTGGCGCGCATCCTGTTCCGTGCCCTGGCCCCCACCGGCGGCACGCCGGTGTTATTCCACATGGCGCCGCCGCGCCTCAGCGACGCGCAATACCTGGGCAGTTCGGTGTTGGCTGGCACCGACAACAGCATGGTGGTGATCGTGGGCGTGCCGCTGCCCACACCCACACCAACCGCGACATCGCCTGTCGGAGCGACCGCCACGCCCACCGCCACGGCGACAGCGGTGCCCACCGGCTCATCGGTTACTATCGCTATCCGCCCCGTCAACAGCATGATCGGCAGCAACGAGATCCTGACGGTGGATATCATGGTCGAGACGTCCGGCCAGCCGGTGGATCGCGCCGAGGCATATCTGCAATACGATACCGCGCTCTTGCAGTTGGTGGATGCCGCCGGCAATCCGGTGGCGGCGCTGGAGCCGGGCGGCGCGCTGCCCATCGTGGATGTCAACAGCGCCGATACGGGCAGTGGCATCATCAGCTACGTGGCCCATAAGGATAGTGGCCCGTGGCCCAGTGCCGACTTTCGGCTGGCGACGGCGCGCTTCAAGGCGCTGGTGCCCACCGGCGGCACATATCTCCGCTTTCTCTTTACGCCAATGCACCGCACGCGCGTGCTCTTCGGCGGGACGGACGTGCTGACGACCTATATGCACGGCGTCGTGGTCATCGCGTCCACACCGCCCAGCGGCACAGCCACGCCCACGGCAACGCCGACCGCGACGGCCACAGGGCCGACGCCCACCGCTACCCGGACGCTCACGCCGACGCCCACGGCCACCCGCCCGGAGGGGAGCGTCTTTATCCTCATAGACCCGCCGGCCAAGGCAGCCAGCGTGGGGCAGATCTGGACGGTGGACCTTGTGGTGGATTCCGGCGCGCAGCCGGTGGACGGCGCGCAGGCCGCCATTAACTTCGATCCGGCGATCCTGCAGGTGGTGGATGCGGCGGGGAACCCGACCACCGAGATCATCCCGTGCGCGGCGCTGCCGTTGCAGTTGCAGAATCATGTGGACAACGCTGCAGGGCATATTGATTATGCGGCGGGCCTGCTCAGCGGCTCCGCGCCGAGCGGCCGCTTCTGCCTGGCGACAATCCGCTTCCGCGCCATCGCGCCGACCGGCGGCACAACGCTGACCTTTGTCTTTGACCCGCCCCGCACCACGAACGTAACTTATGACACGATGTCGGTGTTGACCTCGCACGTGAATGGGTGGGTGATCGTGGCGGACGGCACGCCCACGCCAACCGCGACGCCGGGGCCCAGCGCGACCCCTACCGCCACGCCCACTGGCGGCGTGGAGATCGCGGTTGAGCCGGTGTATCAGCGCGTCGAGATGGACAGCATCTTTACGGTGGATCTGGTGATCCGCTCCGGCGAGCAGCCGGTGGATGGCGCGCAGGCGTTCCTGGACTTTGACCCGGCGTACTTGACGGTGGTTGACGCCGCGGGCAATCCCGCAGACACCATCGTGCCGGGCACAGCCCTGGATCAGGTCATGCAGAACGTGGTGGACAACGGCGCGGGACGCATCAGCTACGCGGCGGGCAGGCTCTTTGGCCCCTTCCCGAGCGGCGAGTTCATGCTGGCCACGGTCCGACTCAAGGCGAAGGCGGCCACGGAGGGCACCTGGCTGCTCTTCCGTCGCGGGGCGCCGCGCGATACCAAGGTCGTGTACGATACGGCGAGCATTCTGGCCAGAATCACGGATGGGTTGATCGTCATCGTGCCGCAGCCGTGGCCGTATCGCGTGCGCTTGCCCCTGATCCTGCGACCGGCGGAGCGCTAGGTGGTATCAGAATAATGTTTGGGGGGACAATGCAGAACAAAAAGAACCGAGCCAGACTCGCGGCAGCATTCGCGCTCTTCCTGATCGCCATGCTCGCGACGGCGGGAGCGACACGGGGCGCGACGCCATGCCGGCAAGATGCCGACAGCGTCATCCTGGAGGTCGTGCCGCCGGATCGTATCGTCGCCGTCGGCAGCACCTTCACGGTGCAGATCGTGCTCGAGGCAGGGGCGCACGAGATCATCGGCGCGCAGCTCTTTTTGGACTTTGACCCTGCCTATCTGCAGGTGGTGGAGCTGAAGGATGGCAACCAGCTGACGGATATCCTGCTCAAGTCGTTTGACAACGCTCTGGGACAGATCAACTATGCGCCGGCGCGGCTGTTTGGCCCGCCGCCATCCGGCACGTTCGAGCTGCTGACCATCGAGTTTCAGGCGACCAACCTGACCGTTGGCACGCCGTTGACCTTTGTCCGCACGCGGCAGTTGAGCGGAGGCGGGACCATGGACATGAAGATCGTCTCGCATGATGGGGCACAACTGCCGGTCATCACGCGCGATGGGCGGGTGATCATCGCCAATGCGACGCCCACGCCCTCGCCCGAACCGACCTGTGTGAGCACGTGCACGCCGGTGTGGCATCGGCTGCGGCTGCCGCTGA
>JAIOAV010000078.1 GCA_019873665.1 Chloroflexota bacterium | reverse complement strand
GGTACGCGCGGAGCCAGCTATGGCCGAGCACGTGCTGGCGGTTCTCGGTGCCGACGCGTACCATGTACTCACCGTTGCCGCCCGCCCCCGGCGCACCCCACGTCGTCGCGCCGTCGAAATCGCCGACATTCGTCATCAACTCGCCCCACTGGCTTGCCAGCAGGTTGACGATGTTCACGCCTTCGCCCGCGCCCTCCAGTAGCGCCGATATGGGCGAGAGAAAGTGCACCTGCGTGTCCGCCGTCCCCCATCCCTTCTCCCGCCACGGCAATACCTTCTCGATCTCGATGACGATCTCCATCGTGTCCGGCCGCACCTCCACGACGCGGCGCACCGGCGCGATCTCGAACCCCTTGGACACCTCGACATACACCTTGCCTAGCGGCAGCAACAGATCTGTCTCGCCGGGGATGTAGGTGCAGTGGTGGTTATTGAGGTGCGTGAAATCCACCGAATAGTCCTCGAACCACGCCGCGTTGGGAATGCGGTGGCGATCCAGCGGCGCGAGGTACTCGCCGTACGGACCGTGCACATGCAGCTTGACCGCCACCGCTCTGCTGCTGCCGCGCTCGATGACGCGCAGCGTCACCCGCTGGCGGGAGGGCGGCACTGGCTGCATGCCATAGCTGCGGCCGTTGCCCGCGATGCGAAACCCGACCAGCGACTCGATTTGCGCCACCGGGATCACCTGCCCATCCGCGAGATGAAACGCAGCGTCCGTGTGGGAGGTGTACTCGATCAGCACCTCGCTGCTGGAGCGCTCCGGCAGTTGGTTGTTGTAAGAGCTGTCCCACTCCTCCATCGGGTAGAGCGGGCGCGGCGTGGCCGAGATGACCTGTCCCATATCCAGTTGCACCTGCGCCAGCAGGCCGTTCGCATCCAGCGTGGGGATGAACGCTTCACCTTCGGGCAACGCCAGCAATGCCTTGCGCCGGGAGCGCCAGCGCAACGGCTGCTCGCTGGCGTCGCCCGCGGCGACAGCCGAGACGACGACGATGCCGCTGACCGGCTCGAAGCGAATGCCCACTAGCTCCTTGTCAGGATGGGGGTTCTGCCACGCCAAGAGCCAGTTCACCCACGGGCCGCCGTCGGCGGCATCCACGCGCGTCTGGCTGCGGCCCCACCCCTCGATCACCTGTTCGTGCGCGGCGCGCAGCGGGCGCGGCTTGCGGTGCGCCACCGCCTGGAAGCAGTTCTCGCCCCAGGGCCGCTGAAAAGCGCTGATGTGGTGCCGACGGCGGATCGCCGCGCGTTCCTCGCTGCCATCCGCATAGAGCATGATATAATCGGCGGCGTGCTCGTTCAACTGCCCATAGCCACGCATCGGCGATGACATAAAGCCGTCCTTGTTGACGTCTGGCAATCGCACATCAGACGTGTGCGTGAACACCAGCCAGCCGGCGCGTGTGGGCGCAAACTCGACCGTGTAGGGGCTGTCGCGCAGCACGATCACCTTGTCAATCTGGAAGGGAATGCCCCACGATACGCACTCGCCGCACGGCGCGTGCTCCGCCGCTGCCGCCATCGCCTCCGACACGCCGCACTCGGCAAGCCGGGCGAGCGGCGTATGTCCGGCAAGCGACAGGGCGCGGAAACGATCCGTGTGTGGACCGTCCTGGCAAGCAGGCATGGCACACCTTGGCCTTTCTGAGGCGCTGTCGTGCGCCTCTACACGATGTGAATGCGCTCATCCTCCATCAGCTCGACGACCTCGCAGTCGTTAGCGTAGGTCCGCTCTGGCAGGACGATCAGCACGTTCGCCACGTCGCTATCCAGCGCGAACGGCGCATGATGCCAGACGCCCGGGCGCAGCACGGCCAGCGTCCCGCGCGGCACGCGAAAGACACGGAATTGATCCAATGGCACCGGCGCATCTGGTGGCGTGGCGGGGCCGACGTGGATCAGCACGTCCGCGTCCAGCGGGAGGATCCCCTCGCCAGTGGCAGTGTGATACTCGGTAACATCAATCACCGGTGCCCGCTTTTCCACGCGGCACGTGGAAAAGGAGACGATGCCTGCGCCACCCAGGTCAAGCTGTGCCATATCGCGGTAGAACTCGATCGGCGGCGCGCCGATCTTGGTCTCGGTCGGGTTGATGTGCCGGGCAAAAGTGCCGAACGGCCAGAATCGCTCCAGGGTCAGCTCTTCGATCTCTACGGTTCTCATCTTGTCCCTCCTCTGATCTCACTTGTCAGCCTAGTTGTGATGCAGTCCGTTCGCACCGCCGGCGCTGACATGCGCGGCGATACGTTCTCTCCGCTTGAACGGTGTGCGTCATGGCGAGGGCAAAGCCCGAAGCAATCTGCTCCCCAGCCAGCAGGGGATCGCTTCGCGAACTGCGCTCGCCATGAGAGCGGGTTGTGCGATTTTCGCTTTCCCCATCAGCTCGGGATGTCCAGCACGTCCACCCGCGTTACGCTGAGGTCAAAGCGCACGCCCGCCGCCGCCAGCTCGCGCACGAGGCGTGCCAGCAGCGGGCCGGTGATCACCTGCTCCGGCGGGATAGCGCCGGTGGCGTTGATCTCGCCGCGCGCCAACATGCGCGTCACGATGGCCCCGGTGAAGGCAGTGGTGCGCGCCATCGAGGTCAAGCCGGTCGCGTCGTCATATCGGTCTATCATCTCGACTGCATAGCGGCGGGGACGTCCGTCCTTTTCGCCGCTCGCTTCCACGCGAAAGACGGTAATATCGCGCTCCCCTTCTTCCAGCCGCACTTTGGGATAGAGAAGGGTGTCAATAAAGTCCTTCGGCGCGATCTCAGTGCCGCCGATGGCCAACGGCTTTTCACTCAGCAGGCCCAGCTCTTTGAGCACCGTAACCCTGGCGGCATAGCCGGGCCAGCGCACCGTCTTTTGCGTGCCAAGCCGCAGGCTCCGGAGCTGTGGCAGCTCCAGCAGCCACGGCATGAATCCCTCATGCCACGCCTCGCAGTCACCCACGCCGGCAAAGTGCACCAGCTCGACGCCTGAATAGCGCGGCACCGGCTCCAGCCGACCGTCGCGCACGATCCACGCGTCGCGCTCTTGCAGCGGCAGCCGCTTGCCGCCAAAGACGATCTTATAGCCCAGGGGCGGCCTGGGCACCTCCGGAATGCCGCCGCACTTGATGTGCACCTCATCCACGCGGTCGAGTTGCTCGGCCAGGTATCGGGTCATGATCTCCGTCAGGCCCGGCTCCAGGCCGCAGCCAAGGATGACCCGCGCACCGTATGCATCCAGCTCCGCGCGCAGCATCTCCACCTCTTCGTCGGCCAGCCGAGACAGGTCGAGGATCGGCACGCCCGCCTTGGCGGCGGCGCGGATTGCCATGATGCTGGCGGCATGTGGCAGCGCGCCGAGGATGGCATCGAACCCCCGCATCAGCGTCACGGTCGCAGCGACGTCGCGCAGATCGTGGCGCACAGCGCGCAGCCTGCCACTGCCCGGCTGTAGGCGGAGCTTGGCCTGGCACGCATCGAGCTGCGTCTGATCCATGTCGGCGATGGCGACCTCGCCCACATCGGGGTCTTGCAGGCAGTTGTAGGCGGCAGCGGGGCCCATCAACCCGCTGCCCAGCACGAGGATCTTCATAGTGTCGGTTCTCCTCCTTGCATCGTATCACCGATCGCATGACCTGGCAACGCTCTATCGGCCATGTGTGCGGTAATAGGCCAACCCTTCGAGCATCGTCTGCAGGTTTTCCCACGGCACGCCAGGGGCGATGGAGCTGGACCCGCCAAGGAACAGCCCGGTGCGCGGGCCGTTGGCTACAAGCCAGTCTATCTCGCGCTTGACATCGCGCGGCGTGCCCAGCGGCAGCGTGCGCGTTACAGAGACGCCGGCGATGATGAGCAAATCACTGCCATCCCGTGCCTTCATGCGGCAGATGCGCTCGTAATCCATGCCATCCTCGTACTGGAACCCCTGAAAGCCTCGGATGCCCACCTCCAGCAGACGTGGCACCATCTGCATCAGATTGCCGTCGCAGTGCCAGATCAGGCGCACGTCACCGCCCAACAGCGGTGCCAGGCAGCGCGCGAAATGCGGGAACCAGATGCGATCCAGCGAGCGAATGTCCACCAGCGTGCCGCGCGAATCCGCCATATCATGGTCCAGCCGGAAGAATGGCGGCAACTCTCCTTCCACGAAAGCGCGTGCCGCTGCCCGATTGTTCAGCAGCGCCAGATCCGCCTGCAAAGCAAAGTGGCGCTCGATGATCTCCGGATACAGCGCATACGCCATAAAGTAGTTCTCATAGCCGTATGTGCCGTATGAAAAACAGGGAAAGTGCACAAAGCTATAGCCGCCCTTGAGGATGGTTGGCCCCAGCTTGGCCTGGATCGCCCGCTCCGCGGCGATGATCTCGCGCACGCGCGCGTCCTCGTCCCATGCAGCGATGCGCGCCCGCAGATTAGGGAAGACCACCTGCTCCAGATGCGCAACGACCGCCTCTGGCGAATTGATCACCATGCCATCGCACACGATGTCGCGCGCGCCGGTGGTGGCGCCCGGCGTGCGTCCCTCGAACCCGGCCTCGCCCATGGTGAGCGGGTTCTCCGGGATGAACTGATCCAGCAGACAAACGCCGATGGCCCGCTGGCAGGCGAGATAGACCTGCTCCGGCTCGCGCCGATAGCTGCCGGGCGGCTCGCCGGCAATCCGCTCGATATGGCGGTGTTCCATGATGTTCAGCAGCCAGGTGGGCACCTGCCGCCGCGGGCGCTGCCAGATCGTGTCCAGCGCCAGTTGTGCTGTCTCGGCCAACTGGATCATGTTTCACATCCCTCGCCGCAAATGGCGAGTCTGCTGCTCAGCTGACTTGTGGGTCTCCCTCGGTATGGAGGAGACCCGCGACGAAACCCTCGCCGCTGGCACTTGCGAGTCCGGTCGCCGAGGGTATAATGCGAGCCGCTCACATCACGCGTATGGAGGAATGGCCTTGCTAGAGATCGCCGAAGTGCTGCCACCACGTCCCACCCCTCTATGGCGCCTGTTCAAGCAATGCGGCGTCAACCATGTGGTCGGCGTCATGGATTTCTCGCGCGGCCTGGATGTGGGCCGCGAGGAGCTGCCCTGGAGCTATATGTCGCTGCTCCGCCTCAAAACCGCCTATGAGGATGCCGGGTTCACCTTTTCTGTACTGGAAAGCCGCCCACCTCTCACCAAGGCCAAGCTCGGCCTGCCCGGCCGTGATGCGGAGATCGCCGCCGTGTGCGACCTGCTGCGCCACATGGGCGCGCTGGGCATCCCCGTCTGGTGCTACGAGTGGATGCCGGTCTTCAACTGGCTGCGCACCTCCACCACGACGCCGGCGCGCGGCGGCGCACTGACCACCGCTTACGATCACGCGCTGATGCGCGACGCGCCGCTCACCGAGTATGGCGTCGTCACGGAGCAACAGCTCTGGGACAACCTGGCGTACTTTCTGGAGCGCGTCGTGCCGGTGGCAGAGGAGGCGGGCGTCAAGCTGGCCATGCACCCCGACGACCCGCCGCTTTCGCCCATCCGTGGACTGGGGCGCATCATGCGCAGCGTGGAGAACTACCAGCGGCTGCTGGACATGTATCCCAGCCCTGTCAACGGCATCGCGCTCTGCCAGGGAAACTTTGCCCTGATGACGGCCGATCTGCCCGGCATTATCCACCACTTTGGCCAACAGGGCAAGATATTCTTCGTCCACCTGCGCGACGTGCGCGGCACCGTGGAGCGCTTTGTCGAGACCTTCCACGATGAGGGTCAGACCGATCTGCTGGCGTGCCTGCGGGCATACCGCGACATCGGCTACGATGGCGTCGCCCGGCCGGACCATGTGCCCACCATGGAAGGGGATAGCAACGACAACCCCGCCTACTCTTCTATCGGCCGCCTCTTTGCCATCGGTTATGTCAAAGGGCTTCATGAGGCCGTATATGGCAAACGAGTGGCACGCTGAGCGCCTTTATTCCGCGTCGGTGCGCCGATTGAGCGGCGGCTGCCGCATGGTCCACGCCTCGACATCGGCGATATCGCGATCCAACCAGAGTCGCCGCCACAGCGTCTGCCGCAGAGGCTGATCTGGCGGCGGCGGCGCGCCGTTGGCTTCTAGACGCTTGCCGATGGCAATCAGGGCAATCGCCACGCCCGCCACAATCACGTGTGGCGGCTGAGCCTCTACAAGCGCCAGAAGCGGCACGATCAAAAAGCCAATCAGTGCTAGCGATGCCGTCGCCCGGCATAGCCGGCCAATCCCCACCATGAGGAGCAAACAAAACGCCCCCCAAGGAAAGATGACCAGCAACACGCCCAGGGCAGCCGAGATGCCTCGTCCTCCTTTGAACCCGACAAACAGCGACCAGTTGTGACCCAAGATCGCGGCCAGGCCAGTCGCCACGACGACGCCATGCGCCATTCCCGCATCTGCCGCCAGCCACGTCGGCAGGAACGCCTTCAGAATGTCCAGAATGCCAACCACGAATACGGCAGGTCGCGACACGTGGACATACACATTAGTGCCGCCGAGCGTGCCAGTGCCGTACTCGCGCAGGTCAATGCCGCGCAGGATGCGCCCGGCAAGGTACGCAAACGAAATCGAGCCGGACAGATATCCCAGCGCCATCCACACCAACATGCTTATCGCCATACAAGCCCCCGACACGTCAAGCGATACAATACGCCACGCCGATCACGCCAGGACCAGTGTGCGCTCCCATGACCGGCGTGAACTCGGTGATATAGAACTCAACACAAGAGAAACGCGCCTGCACCTCCACCGCCAACTGCGCGGCAGTCTCTGGGTCGTCGCCGTGAAAGACCGATGCCCGCACCGGACGATCCTCCACCTGCTGGGCCACCAGATCAACAATCCGCTCCAGCGCCTTGCGACGCACGCGGGCAACCCCCGCCACGCAGACGCGGCCCTCGGCAAGGTAGAGCACCGGATACACTGACAGCCTGGCACCCACCAGGCTGATCGCCGCACCGATGCGCCCGCCCCGTCGCAGTGGCTCGAGCGACGAGAGCGTCGCGTACAGCCCGACACGGGGAATCGTCGCCTCCGCTGCCGCAACCACTTCATCGAGTGTGCCGCCCGCCGCCGCCACACGTGCCGCTGCCAGCACAACAAAGCCCTGCGCGATGGTAGCAGTGCGTGAGTCTATCACCCGCGTCGGGACGCGGGCAAAGTGCTGCGCCGCATACTCAGCCGACTGGCATGTGTTGCTGATCTCGCGCGGGATGTGGATGGACACGATCCCGTCGGCATCCCCGGAGAGAGATTCATATAGCGCAGCGAATTCGCCCACTGAAGGCTGCGATGTTGTGGGACGCACATCGCTCTCGCGAAGGCGGCTATAGAACTCCGCCGCTGACATGTCCAGCCCATCCCGAAACACCTGTCGGTCCCAGGCAAGGCGGAAGGGAACGATATGGATGTTGTATTGTCGAACGAGTTCAGCGGGGATACATGAAGCGCTATCCGTAACGACGGCGATCCCACCCATTCTTTCCTCCTTTATGGTGCCCTTACACGGCTCCGGGGTCCAGCGACCCGCGGCCCACTGGGAGCAAGGCTTTCTGCTCGCCGTATGGCGTGACAGATCGCGCTAAGGAGCCGGGAGCGAAACGCTGTTGTCGCCTGATTATACCCCAGCGTCCCTCATTGACAAGGCTTGATAGTATCACGGCACGACGCACGGCCCTACAACAAATGGATTAGGTCTCCGGATGCTTGACAGGATAGAACATATGTGCTATTCTGTAAGCGTATGGCGCGAGCTGTACGGGTCGCCACGGGGAGGTGTCATATGAACCATGCCGACATCCTCGTGCAATGGGAGCGGGTGCGCGAGGTGCAACGCGAGATGGATCGCCATCTGTTGGTACGGCGGGCGATGGCGGCGAAGGGTCGCCGCTCCGTCTTGTGCCGGGCGTTGCTCGCCTTGGGTTGCAGGCTGCTGGCGTGGGGCGAGCGGATGGCACGGCGAGAAGCCACACTGGCCGGCAGCCTGCCGCCATCCGACGCTGAGCGCGCCTGGACTCTGTAGGCCATGGCGCGCAAGATATTGCATCTCGATCTCGACGCGTTCTTTTGCGCCGTGGAGGAGCAGCACAACCCGGCGCTACGCGGGCAGCCCTTTGCCGTCGGCGGGCAGCCCGATGCACGCGGCGTTGTGTCCTCCTGTTCCTATGCGGCGCGTCGCTACGGCGTCCACTCTGCCATGCCCATGGCACGGGCGCTGCGCCTCTGCCCCGCGCTGATCGTCGTCCCCGTGCGGCATGGCATCTATGGCGAGGTGTCGCGGCGCGTCATGGCCATTCTGAGCGAACTGACGCCGCTGGTGGAGCAGATCTCCATTGACGAGGCGTTTCTGGATGTCAGCGACCTGCCGGACGACCCAGGCGAGATCGCGCGCCGCCTGCAGACGCTGATCAACGAGCGACTCGGCCTGCCATGCTCCATCGGCGCGGCCAGCAACAAGCTCGTCGCCAAGATCGCCACCGACCACGCCAAGTCGCTGGCACGTGAGGGCAGCTATCCGAAGGCCATCCTCGTCGTGCCGCCCGGGCAGGAGGCGGCGTTTCTCGCGCTGCTGCCCGCCAGCGCGCTGTGGGGCGTCGGCCCCAAGACCGCCGCTGCGCTCGCCAAGCTCGGCATCCACACCATCGGCCAGATCGCCGCCTGGTCCGAAGCGGACCTCGCGCGGCGCTTTGGCGCACATGGCCACGATCTGGCGCGGCGCGCACGGGGCGAGGATGACCGCCCCGTCGTTACGGAGCATGAGGCCAAGTCCGCCAGCCAGGAGATCACCTTTGCCCATGACGTGTGCGACGGGGAGGAGCTGCGCCGCACGCTCCACTCCCTCGCCGACGGCGTGGGCCGCCGCCTGCGCCGCGAGGGGGTCAGCGGCGTCACGGTGCGGCTCAAGCTGCGCTGGCCCGATTTCACGACGCTGACGCGGCAGACAACGTTGCCAGAACCAACGGATCAGGATGGGGAGATCTATGCCGCCGCGTTGGCGCTCTTTGACATGGTCTGGCGCGAGGGGCGGGCAGTGCGACTGCTGGGCGTGGGCGTCACCGGCCTGACGCCCACCCGCCGCCAGCTCACGCTGTGGGACACCGCGCGGCAGCGGGAGCGACGGCTGCTGGTGACGCTGGATGCGCTGCGCGAACGCTTTGGCGACGGGGTCGTGCGGCGCGGCAAGCGACGATAGGATGGCTGCGATGCGGCGACGCTATGTCTCGCGCGCCGCCATCGCCCAATCGTATCGTTCCACGGAAATGTCCGGCCCGATCGAGTGTCCACCCAGCACCAGACCGCCTTCCTGCCCGAACTCGACGAGCGCCCGCACGTGCTGCTCGATCTGAGCGCGGCTTCCCTGCGGCAAGATATAGCAGTTATCCATCGCTCCCATAAAGGCGAGCCGGGAGCCATGCCGCCGTCGCAGCGCCACGATATCCACACCGGCGCGCGGCTCGCAGGGGTGAATCGCGTCAATCCCCGCCGCGACCCACATGTCCACCAGCGGCATACAGTTGCCATCGCAATGCATATAAACGATCTGCGCGCCCGCCGCCTTGTACGCCTGCACCATGCGCACCAGGCTCGGCAGGCAGACGCGCGCGTAAAGGTTGGGTGAGATCAGCGGCCCACGCAGCGCGCAACAGTCATCGTTGATCTGCATCCCCACCAGCGCATCCCTCCATCGCTGGAGTTGCGCCACGCCGACCGCCGTCAGGTGCGCCATCGTGCGCTCCACCAGCGCCTGCGCCCATGTCGGATCCTCCGCCAGATCAAACAGAAACCGCGTGTAGCCGCGCAGAAAGGAGGTGCGCTTGAACGGGCCGCCCGTCTTGCCAAAGAGAGCATAGCGGCCCCGCTCCGCGCGCACCTGCGCGTCCGCTGCGACATAGCGCGCTTCCAACAACGGTGATTCGAACACCACCCGATCCGGGTCAACACGGCTTTCCAGCGCCACGCTTAGCTCCTCGCTGAAATAGGCATCATCCGCCGTGCGCACCACCGCGCCCCAGCCGTTGCGAAGCACATGATGGCCATTCGCGCCCGCTGGCGCCAGCTCCGCCACCAGCGACGGCCATGGCGACTCGTCCGGCACCACCGTCGTTACGTCATTGCCATAATAATCGTGGATCGCCGCTGCCGGCAGCTCCTTGGCCACCGACCATTGGGCCAAGAACTCGGGCCAGTAGCTCTCAAAAAGCGGCACCCGATCCGGCCGCTCGTGGCGCAGCGCGCGCAGCACTCGCTCACGGGACTCGTTCACGCGACACAGCCTCTGCCATCTGATACACGCAAGGTCTGCATTGCTCACTCCAGTTCAGCCACATCTTCGCTCAGGGCGGAGGGAATGTGCCCTCGCGCCGCTCGCCAGGCGTAAATCACCAGGATCGCCAGCCCCACAGCCGCCAAAAGCAGCGCCACCCAGTCCGCGGTGGACAGGATCTCGAAATTGCGATACGTGCCGATGGAGGCAAAGATGCTCTCTTTGACCTCCAACCCGATTACGACGACCTCGACCACGAGCCAGGCGGCGCAGGCGATGACCACCCAGCCAAAGATGGGCAGCAGCCACACCGTGGCCAGGGCAAAGCAGAGCATGATCAGGGGGATGAGCAGGTCCAGCTCGAACGGATAGGGTAGCAGGAACACCGGTAACGCCGCCAGCACCACCAGCGCACTGCGTGCCAGAAGGCGCGGCAACGGATTGCGCGGCGGTGCGGTTCGCGTCGCGGCAGCGGCAGCAACGCGCCGCCGCACGAACGCCGCTACCTGTTCGTAATTCTCCGGCGTGCAGGCCAGAAAAAGCACCGTGCGCCAGCGATTGCGCAGGCCGATGCTGTGCCCGCGCGGGTAATAGTGCGCGCTGATGATGCCGCGCCAACTGGCAAACTCACGCTCCCGCGACATCCCCGCCAGGCCCGCACCTGCCATGATCGGATGTCCTCCCAGCGCGCCCAGCAGCGCCGCCAGCCGACCGCCCGCCCTGGCGCACGTATCCACCGTCTCGAACCACACGCCTTTCTCGTTCAAGCTGAAGCGCACCCGGAAGCGATTGCGAAAGATCACCAGAACCACGAACAGCAGCAAGAGCGCCAGAATCCCCACGCCCAGCAGGGTTATCCCGAGCACCTTGGGTATGGCGTCCCACTCGCCCTGCACCGCCATGAGAAAGGAGAGCAGCAGGAACATCAGCAGGGCTGTGCCGCCCAGCAGCGTCCCCCACTGCTCCCACATCACCGGATTGGTCAGCAGACCTGCATCCGCCTCCCAGACCAGCTCGTGTGGCGCGCCCGACGCGGATCGCTTTGCTGCCAGATCGCTTTCGGATGGCTCCATGCCGCTCTCCCCTCTTGCTCGGCGGGGCCTCAGAGGTGAGAGATATACCTCTGAGGCCCCCTGTAGAGCTCGCTCTAGACCGCGAAATGCTTGAACTGCGGCAGATACGGCCTGTTCTGTTGCAGCATCTCGTTCACCATCTGCTTGATCTCCGCCAGCGACAGCACCGCTGCCGTCAAGGGGTCATAGCAGATCGCCTGGTACACCAACTGCGGATCGCCCGAGATCGCCGCCTCGACGGCTAGCTCCTCGATGGAGGCGTTGAGGTTTGTGAGCATCTGCACCTGCGGCGGCAGCGGCCCCACCACGACCGGCTCCAGCCCACGCTTGCTGGCCCACACCGGCACCTCCACGCACGCCTTGTACGGCAGGTTCGGAATGATATTATCGTTGGGCACATTGCCGTTGAACTTGAACGGCTCCCCGCCCTGCAACGCGTTGATGATGGAGGCGGCATATTCGTGGCCGCGCTCGAGCGAAATGGGTGTTTCCGCGGCAAACCACTTTTTCGCCTCTTCGCGCCAGACACCCTCGCGATTCTGATAGCTGTGCAGGATGTAGGCATAGACGCCGGGGTTCCAGCCGGTGCCATGCGTGCAGTATTTTTCGATCAGGTCCGGGCGCTTGCGGAACCACCAGTTGTACTCGGAGTTGTGGCCGCTGGACTCGGTAACGTAATAGCCGAGCGCCAGGAACATCTCGTTCCGCACGATTTCCTCGTTATAGATCTCCGGCCTTTCGGTAACGGCCTTACGAATCAGCGGGTAAGCGTCCTTGCCATTCCACTCATAGTTGATGTACCACGCCGTGTGGTTGATGCCGGCGCAGGTGTAGGTGATCTCTTCCATCGGCGCGCCAATCCAGCGCGCCAGCATGGCCGCCGTGCCCTGCACGCTGTGGCAGAGGCCGGTGAGTTTGATGTTCGTCTCGCGCTGCATAGCACGGCAGAGCATGGCCATCGGGTTGGTGTAGTTGAGCATCGTCGCATCGGGGCAAAGTCGCTCCATGTCGCGGGCGATCCCCAACATCACCGGGATCGTGCGCAGGGCGCGAAAGATGCCCGACACGCCGCGCGTATCGCCGACATTGATGTCCACCCCGTACTTTTTCGGGATCTCGATGTCATGCCGCCAGACCTCGGTCCCGCCGGCCAGGATGGTTACCAGCACGGCATCGGCGCCCCGCAGCGCCTCGGCGCGATCCATCGTCGCCACGACTTTGGCCGGATAGTTGCCGAGCTTGACAATCTTTTCCACCGACTTTTGCGCAAACTCCAGACGCTCTGGATCAATATCCATCAGCGCCAGTTCAGCATCGCGCAGCAGGGGAAAGGTGAGGATATCTCGCACCAGGCCCCGCGTAAAGCCATAGCTGCCGGCACCGATAAAAGCGATCTTGACCATGGGTTAGCTCCTCCTCAAGCGCTCAGGGTACGGCCTGCAACCGTCCAGCGGCATTCTATGTCGCGGCAGGAGAAATGTCAAAAAAGCCAGCGACACGCAAAGGGGAGAGACACCTTTCAGATGTCTCTCCCCTCGACATGCACGTGCCCCGCTGCCTCATGACGGGCCGCGGCTCACCTGCAACTGCAACCCCTCCCGTTCGGCCATCAGCTCCAGCATGCGCGTCTCCTGCAGATAGTAGAGCCGCGCATAGGCCACCTTTTCGCGATACGCGCGGTCGGCGGCCAACTCATCGAGCCACGCCACCGTGTCCGGATTGGCCATCAGGCTGTAACAGGCGTGGCAGACGCTATCTTGGATATACCGCTCCGGCAGCAGGTCGTTGCGCCCCGCTTCCTGCAGCAGCGAGATCAACTTGCGCGGCCCCCAGACGCGGATGGTGTGCAGGATCGGGTTCACCTCCGCCGCGTCCAGGATCTCGGCCAGCGTCTTTTCCCTCAGATTTCCATAGCAGAGCGGGTGCTCATGCCGCAGGTCAATCACCGGTCCGATGCAGGCGATCACCCGGCCATCAGGAAAGATGATGGGTGCGCTCCCGGCGGAACACGCCGCGATGGGCGGTGTCTCACTCGTCTGGTAGCGATCCAGCCCGATCCTCTCCGCGGCGCGGCCTACCGGGAAAGTGATCGCCGTGTTGACCAGGTCGGGATGTACGATCTCGTGCAACTGCGCCAGCACCGCGCGATACGCGGGGTCGTCCTCGCGTTCGGTGCAAACCGCCACATTGTACGCGATGTCCAGCGCCTGCGCCGCGGCGATGGCGTTCCGCACGCGCGCAAAGGGGATGGACTGCTGGTGGTAGGTGTCGGTGCTGAGCGCGATCATGCGAATGGCTGATACTCGGCGCAACACGCGCTCGGCCTCGGGCTGGCTGGTCGCCCAGAAGGCGTTCGTAACCGCCGAGACAAGCAGGCCACGCGCCGCCCCCGTGTCGGCGATTACCTTGAGGCGCGCGACATCATAGAATGGCTCGCCGCCCGTCAGCGATAGCACCTTGATGTGGCCGCCGCGATAGGCAGCGATCTGGTCAATCCATGCCAGCGCGTCGTGCAGTTGCATCTCCTCACGGCGGTGCGGCCCCGCCTCGATGATGCAGTGCGGGCACGCCACCTGGCAGCGATAGGTAACGATCAGCCCGATGTTCCGCAGAAAGGGCATCTCCAACGGTTCGCCTTCGGCCACGTTTCACCCTCGCCCATGAAAAGGCCAGGGCGCCATGTATATTACAGCGCCCTGGCAGGTGAGTGCCTACCGCAACAAGCGGCGCGGCACGACCATTACGTCGTAATCGTTCACCAGCTCCTTGAAAATCTCCATCTGCAGGAGCCGCTCCGGGATCGGGATGCCGATGACCCACGGGAACTTGATCACGACGCGCAGATCCTTGCCAAACTCGTGCGCCAGCACGGGCGGAATCTGAATGGAGAGCTCTTCACCACGACGCAAAGGGGGCATTCTCTCGAACTCCATCGCTGACACCTCCTGATCTGTGCATGGGGCTTGTTTCTTGGCCGCTTTTTCCTTCGCCATAGTCGGGCCACTACCTCCTTTCGTCACGGATGCATCCCATGGGCAGGCCGCACCAGACGACAGGCCGCAAGGAAGCCAGTGGGGGGACCAGGCTTGCCCTACGAGAGACCACTCCAGGGTGGAGCAAGGGACGTACGCGTGGCGTGGGATGCAGCATGACAGGCTCACATAGGGGGCAACATGGGCAGGCTCACCAGCCACATACTGGGCCGGCAGCAGCTCACACCACTATTATAGCGATCGCAAGGCAGTAGAGCAGGCGGAAACAGTTGGTATATGGTTGGGAAAACATTGGAATATCGTTGGTGCAAGGATGATGGGCAATGCCAGACGACGGAGTCGCCCATCGGGAAAGGCGCACCCAGAAGTGGTATCCCCCTTACTGGTCGCGCAACGTTACAGCAAAGCCGGGCGCATCCGGCACATGCAACACCCCTTCCGCCAGGTGATAGGCGCTGCCGTCCAGATCGCCGGCGACGCAGGGGATCCCCTCCAGGATGAGCACATTGCCCAGGCCCGCGCCAAGCTGCGCCGCGTAGAACGTCTTGACAGGCACGCCCCAGGTGTGCGGCGCCGTGCGCACGCCGATCTCGGCAAAAGTGGGCATCCAGCGCCGCCACGCCGTGAACCCCAGGCCAACGATGTCCATCAGCAGCACATCCACCAGCCCCTCGCGCGCCAGGGCGATGAGATGCGGGATGTCAGGCGATGCCTCACCATCCGCGAGCAGCGTCTGAGGGCTGCGCGCGGCCAGGAACTCGCGCAGGCGCTGCAGGTCCTGGCGCGCCTCCGGGAACGGCTCTTCGATCCAGTAGAGGCTACAGTCGGCCACCGCGTCGAGATAGCGCAGGAACTGATCGCAGGTAAAACCATCGTTGCCATCCACGAGGAGAAGCGATGCCGGGTAGCGCTCCCGCACCAGCCGCGTTACGGCAATGTCACGGCGCAGCCCCTCCTCCGGCGGCATCCACTGGTGTCCGCGCCCGATCTTGAGCTTGAAGGCGCGGTAGCCCAGCGCCCAGTCCGCGGCGCAGTTCTCCAGGATAACGTCGCAGCCGCGCGGCGCATCTTCCGGCAGGATGTCGTCCATATAGATCGCACCATCGTAACAGGGAAAGGAGGTTGGTCCCGCCGCGCCGAGCATTCGGTATACCGGGACGCCCAGGATGCGCGCGGCCAGATCGTGCAGCGGGAAATCGAGCGGCAATGCTGCCGTGTCTATCACGCCCACCGCCGGCTCAAACAAGTCGTTGATGCGCCTCCCGACCAGCGCCGGCAGCGCTCCGTCCGGCCCGGCAGAGAGACCCCAGCCGACAGCGCCTCGGTCGGTGGTGATGATCCGCACCTGGCTCTGCGGGCCGGGGCCATGCACGCCACGCCGCGCGTTCTTGCCGACGATGCGCGGGTAGTGGCTGGTAACCGTGCGCGTCTCAATGCGCGCGATACGGTGCGCCGCCAGTTCGCCTCCGTCCATTCACCCTCCCCTGACCCCACATGCCCCGACACAACGCTTATGTCAACCAGCTATTGACCAGCACCGCCCCATCCACATGTGCTGCCTCGATGACCTGTCCATCACGGATGAGTATCGTATGCCCGTCCGCGCCCAGATCCCAAAGCGCGCCGCGCAGGAACACGTTGATGCCGTGACGGAATCCTGCGGCGGGAGCGCGCCCCGCCAGCGCGTACTTGAGCCACGCCTCCCCCTCTGTCAGCTGGCCCGTATCCTCCCGGCAGACATCGTCCGGCGCGGATGCGCCGCTATAGCCCCGCCATGGCTGCCGCCAAACGCCCGTGGGCGACAGGTATGACGGCACGGCGATGATCTCTGCCCCCTTGCCAGCGAGCACTGCATAGGGTCCCGGATACCACGAATCGGCGCAGATCAGCACGCCCAGTCGGCCAGCGGGCGTGTCAAACACCGGCAGGTCCGCCGCGTCGCCGGCCGCAACAAAGGGGATCTCGTCGGCGATGGGATACACCTTGCGCACGATCTCGGGGTGTGGAGTACCGTCGGGCCCATACACGACAGCCACATTCTGCAGGCGACCATCCGCCACCTGCAGCTCGCCCTGCGCCACCCTTGCACCCGGCAGCAGAATCGAGCCAGCGACGACAGTCACGGCATAGCGCGCCGCCAGCCACGAAAAGGTGTCGTGATAGGCGCACGCCATGGCCGCAGCCTTCAGGCGAAAGACGCTATCGCGCAGGCGGTCCGGGGCGCGGGAGGTGAGGAGACGACGCGCCAGGGCGAGCGGATGGCGCAGGATGAGGTTACGGATGGCCATGGCGATCTGGGATGTCTCTGTGACCGCGCGCCCTTCGTCGGCAGCCACCAGCCACGTGCCCAGGTATTCGGGAAAGACGACGAGGGTGCGCGCGTTCAGCCATCCCTGCGCCTTCGCCGCCGCGAGATAGCCATCCAGGCGTGCCTGCAACGCCGCCGCTGTGGCATAGTCTGTCGGTGACATGTCGGTCTGGATGCCAACGAGGTTGCCTCGCCCTGCATCCGCCCCGAACGAGACGATCTGCCTGATGTTGAGATCGCGCATCGCCGCCCTCCCCTGCCGTCGCTGTGAGACGCACTATAGCACCGGCGCATGGTGGCGTCAACATGAACAGGTGGGAAGCGCCCCTCGGTGCCTCCCACCCATCTTGTGCCGCATATGGCAGAGCCGTAATCGTGGCGCTACCGTTCCTTGGTCAGCATCGGCAGATGCGCCGGCTGCACTCCCCACTCCGCGCAGTATGTAACGTGCAGGTAATCCACGAGCAGGTGAGTCCATGGGCCGCTGTAGAACTGAATGGACGGGTTGCCGACATAGAGCGAGTGCGGCCGCAGCGCGCTGGGCGCGGCCGCCACGTGCACGCCGTCCACGAGCAGGACATACGCCATTCCCTGCAGCCGCAGCTCCACCTCGTGCCAGTCTGTATCACCCGTCTCCCCCCACCAGACTACCTGGCCCAGCAAGGCAATGCGAAACTCGCGCCGGTACTGGTGTATGCATAGGATGTCCTCCATCCCCGGCAGCACCGGATCGCTCTGTGGGTAGCGCGCGCCGGTGCTCTCCTGCGAGCCGATGGCGATCGTTACCCCAAAGGGGGTGATATGCGAATACCGGAAGCGCGTCTGGAAGACGAGGTCGTCGTCCGTGTGGAACGCATCGTTGCGCCGCAGATATGGGAAGATAAACGCGCCGCCGATGCGCTCTTGCAGGTAGAGCACCGAGTCGCTGACGACGATCCGCCCGTCGGCATCATCAATCAACCAGCCCGGCAGCGCCGCATCGTCGAACTCCTCGTCCAGCAGGCGCGCATAGCGCACGCATACGGGCACGAATGCCGTCGGCGTGGCGGTGGCGGTCGGCATCCGCGTCGCCGTCGGCGTAGCCGTCTGGCCCGGCGTCGGTGTGGGCATCTCGCCAGGGCCGAGATAGCTGTTCATGGCGATTGGGATATACACGCGCCAGATGGCGGTCGGCGTCGGCGCGAAGGTGGCGGTGGGTGTGGCACTCGG